>JBEPUG010000193.1:0-5548 GCA_041691695.1 Flavobacteriales bacterium | reverse complement strand
CACCTGCAACGATCGCCACGATCATGGACGTTGCGATCATCCATGCCAAGGATGCCACGGTTTTGCGCAGATCAGTCAGGCCATTTGTCCTGCGCCAAAGCCGCGTGCCGACGACATTCAGAATGAACAACAACGTAATGAAGAGATAGAGCTGAAAACGACTGTTGGGATCTGGTGGCAGAAAGAGTCGCCCAAGTGCCTTAGGGACATTCTGGATATAGTTGGCCCAACCATGTTGAAGTATCCCGCTTCCATATTCGTTTACCGCACTGCCGGCGAAATGATGACGGAGTATGAGGTTGGCCCCAATGGCAATGCTCCAATGGACCGCATAGCTGATCAAGGACCTGACAGCAACTTTGCGATACACGAGTATAGGCACTGCAAGCGCGGGGATGAGGAAGGCGCTTTCATAGGCCAGCAACCCTAGGAAAAGACAAGCGGTGCTGAGGGTCAGCTTCCACTTTTCGGTCAAGTTGGAGGACAAGGTCAAAAGGGCCAACAAGGCGAACAACGTCGCCATCGATGCACCGCGTCCAACTATCCAAATGAGGGCTTCGTTGTGAAAGGGATAACAGAGGAAAAGCAGACCGGCGATATAAGGAGCCGACCGTAGTTCCCTCCTTGAGTCGTTCTCGACGAGCCGTTGTAAAAGGACGACCACGAGGAATACGTTGAAGCCATGGACCATGACGTTGAATGCCCGGTACCCTTCAGGTGCTACACCGAAGAGGTAATGGTCCATTCGAATGCTCCAGTCCGAAAGGGGTCGAAAGAAACCTATAGGACTTGGATCATGGGATGAGCTTGCGCGCCATACAGCGCGGAGATCATCCGCGAAAAAGGAGAGCCCAAGGAGATGACCGTAGAGAAGGAATGCACCTGCCATCGCCAACAAAAGCAACAGCCATGAATGCCACTTGCCTTGCTCCAAACAGGCAACCTGTGCTTTGTCCGTAGGTGCCATGGATCCGCGTGGTACGGCTTGCACCTGCTTTTCAGGCCTCTTCCAGGGAGAAGCTGTACTTCTCCATCACTAAGTTGGCCAGCAGCTTCTTGCAGGCTTCGTCCACCTTGGCTTCGGCGGTCTTCTTGTCTTGGGATTCGATGTGCAGCGTAATGTGCTTGCCGATGCGCACGCCGGTGATCTCTGGCAGGCCGAGGTTGGTCATGCTGCCGGTGACCGCCTTTCCTTGGGGGTCGAGCAGATTGTCGTGGGGCATTACATCGATGGAGGCGCGGAAGGTTTTCATGTCGTCTTGGGAAAAAGCTTCCCCCACAGGGGGCTCAGCAGGTAGATGATGAGGATCAAAGGAACGGCGAGGATGCCATAAAGCACCGCAAGTAGCACTCCGATCGCGACCAGGAGGAAAATAACTTCATTGCCCTTCCAGCCCTTCTGTTTGAATTTCAGGCTGCGGAGAGGGAGTTCGGAGACCATCAAGACACTTAGGACAAAGGCGATCACCAATGCAGCCAATGGATCGGCTGCCAAAAAGGAGGAGAAGAGCGAGGCCACTCCTTGGCTTCGGGCCAAAGGGGTGAGGCCCGAACCGGAAACGACCAGTATCGAACCCACCCAGAAAAGTCCATTCGCTGGGGTCGCTAGGCCTAGGAAACCATGCGTCTGGCGCGTATCCACGTTGAACTTTGCCAAGCGCCATGCTGATGCGATGCATAGGATAACGGCAGAAAGCGCGATGATCCATTCCGGTCTGCCGTTCATCCCAAAGCCCAAGGAGAGCGTGTCCTGACCGTTGAAAGCTTCACTGGTAAAGGCCGCCCAAAGCGCATAGGCCGGCGCCACACCGAAGCTCACCATGTCCGCTAAGCTGTCCAGTTGGGCGCCCAATGGGGAACCGCCTCCGAATGCCCTTGCTGCCATGCCATCGAACACGTCGAAGATCGCGGCCAAGAAGATCAGCCAGCAGGCCAACGTCAGCTGTCCTTGAGAAGCGCGTAGGATCGATACCACCCCACAGCACAGGTTTCCGGTGGTAAGGAGGTCGGAGAGTCGTGGGAATTTGATCGGTCGGCTCATGGCGGGAGCGCGAAATTGCGCAACTTCGGGGCAATATCCAGAAGCCGATGCTGTTAGTGGCTCGGCGCCTCGCGCCGATCCATTCATCCGTATGTCCATGCGCCCTTCCTCCGCCACCCTCTTTGCCCTAGCTATTTCCATATTACCGATCCTCGCCCAAGCGCAGGATGCTCCCAAGTACAGCAACGAATTCCTCGCCATCGGCGTGGGAGCGCGGGCGTTGGGCATGGGTTACTCCAGCGTGGCCAGCGTGAACGACGTTACCGCAGGCTATTGGAATCCCGCCGGACTTCTTGGCGTGCAAGGAGACCTCGAGGTAGGAGCGATGCACAGCGAGTACTTCGCGGGCATCGCCAAGTACGATTATATCGCCGTGGCCAAGCGCATCGATTCTTCCAGCGTCATCGGCTTCTCCTACATCCGCTTCGGGGTGGACGATATCCCCAACACTACCGAGCTGATCGACAACAATGGCAACCTCAACTACGACCGCATCACGAGCTTTTCCACCACGGACAATGCCTTCCTGATCAGCTACGCGCGGAAAATGAAGATCCCCGGATTGCGTCTGGGGGGCAATGCCAAGGTGGTCTATCGCAATGTGGGTCCCTTTGCGAAGGCATGGGGTTTCGGTCTTGATGCCGGTCTCCAATACGATCGGGGGTCTTGGCGCTTCGCTGCCACAGGGCGGGATATCACCGGCACCTTCAACGCTTGGAGCTACACGCTGGACCAGCGTACGCAGGATGTATTCGCAGCGACCGGGAACGAACTTCCGGTCAACGGTATTGAAGTGACCTTGCCACGTTTGGTGCTGGGTGTGGCGCACCAGTTCCGGTTCGGTGCCAAGGTGGACCTCATCGCCGAGGCGGATCTGGAGAACACCTTCGATGGACAACGTAACACCTTGATCCAGAGCGGCACCTGGAGCGGCGATCCACGCTTGGGGATCGAGGTGGGCTATGCACATGTGGTCTATCTACGGGCAGGCGTGAATAATTTTCAATACATCCAGGATATCAATGGGACCGAAACACTCAGCATCCAGCCCAATATGGGACTTGGCCTGAAGATCAAGCGGGTCGCCTTGGACTATGCGCTTACCAATATCGGTAATGGGGGCGTGAGCATGATCTCCAACGTCTTCTCGCTCCGGTTCGACCTGTTCAAGAAAGGCAGCGATTCATGAGAAGAACCCTACTCGTAGTCGTGTTGGTCATCTTAAGTGCGGGTGCGTTCGCCCAGACCTACGGTAACGAGTGGATCGCATATGACCAGCAGTATTGGACCTTTAAGATCTGGCAGAACGGTATCCGCACGATCGACTCCACCAGTTTGGCCGATTCCGGATTCCCTATCGCGGATGTGGATCCGCGCACCATTAAGATGTATGCGCGCGGCAGGCAGGTGCCGATCCACATCGCGGGCGAAGAGGACGGTGTATTCAACTCCTCGGACCACATCGAGTTCTATGGGGCGAAGAATGACGGTTGGCTGGACAGCACACTTTGGGACAGTCCGGCCCACATCAACGACCCCTTCTATTCACTCTACAACGACACGATCCGCTACTTTCTCACGTGGAAGACAGGCCCCGGTGCGGAACGCGATATCGTGAACGGGAGCGGAAATTGGGCGGCCAATACGGCGCAACCTTGGTGCTGGACAACAACGCTCATCACCTATCCACTCTACTATCAGACGGGGAAACGCACAGTGTTGGGCGCGTCCGATTGCATGATCAATGAGGCGGAAGGTTATTTCCGGAACACTTCACTGAACGCCACAGGCGCTGATGTGACGCAGACACAGACCTTGACCATCCCTTCTATCTATCAGCAACCTGGAGCACCGGATGCCACCTACAAGTTGGTGGTGGCAAGCGCGAATAATTCCGGAGGTGCGAACACGGCCTGCATGGATCATCACGTCCAATTGGTGCGTGCAGGAAATGTCTTGGTGGATACTGTCTTCCACGGATACCAACTGAACAAATTCACGTTGGAACTAGCGAACAGTTCCCTCTCGCAACCGAGTACAGCGCTGGACTTCAAAGTGGTCCATGATCAGACCTGCACGGACCTGCCGCCCGACTATCCGGATGCACATGTGCTCTCCTGGCAAAGCATACGTTATCCGCGAGACCTGGCCTTTGCCGCCAGCACTACTGTGGATGTCGAGGTCCCCGGCCAACCTTCCGGCGACAGTACGTTGATCAGCTTCACTTTTACAGGTACGCCGGTGCTCTACGCATGGGCCGCGAATGGCCTGCATCGCGTGGATTGCGTGAATTCGACGAGCACCACATGGCAAGCCGTGCTGCCGCCCTCTAACGGGGATATGCGCCTTTTCATCAGCCGCCCCACATCCGTTACCCCTGCGGGTCCATTGAGTCCTGAGAATGGGAATGGATATTTCGTGGACCCGTCGTTGAACCTTCCGGATTCAGCGCTGGTGATCGTGACCCATCCGAGCCTGATGGCCGCGGCGCAGCAGTATGCGCAATACCGGGAGTCGAACCCATTCAACCACTACAATACTATCGTCGCGGATGTGGACCAGTTGTATGATGAGTTCGGCGGCGGTGTATGGCACCATCCCTTGGCGATACGGCGCTTTTTGAAGTATGTCTATGACCATGCCGCGACGCGGCCGCAGGCGCTTTTTCTCATCGGCAAAAGCGTGAAGGCGCCCCAAACGGGCGGATTGGACTACAACCGCGGATATCGCGCTGATCCACTGGCCGCAGCGGCCTGCCTGGTACCCACGATAGGATGGCCTTCAAGCGATATACTCTACGGGCTCAACCTCAGCGGAACAAACCCGAACAGTCTGGACGTTCCTGTTGGCAGGCTTGCTGCGAAGAACCCCACGGAAGTGCTGGACTACCTCGCCAAGATGGATTCCGACGAGAGCCAGCCTCCCGCAGCGTGGATGAAGAACATCCTGCATTTCAGGGGCGGATTCACGGCTCAGGAATGGCAGCAGTTCGATGCGGCTTTGAACAGTTACCAGGTCATCGCGGAGGACACCTCCTTCTCCGGCCATGTCACCAAGTTCGTCAAGAACGGTGGAGGCATCATCGAGCAAGCAGCGGCGGACAGTGTGCATGACCTCATCGCCAAGGGAGTGACCTTGATGACGTTTTTCGCGCATGCGTACGGCGGAGGTTTCGACATCACCATCGATGTGCCCACCAATTACGAGTGGCACGGAAAATTTCCGGTGATGATCGGGAACGCCTGTTATACCGGCAATATCCATGGATATGACGCGAGCAGCGCGAGCGAGCAATTCGTGCTGCACCAGAACTCCGGTGCCATCGCCTTCCTCTCCTCCGTGGATGTGGGGCTGTCCTATTATCTGCAGGAATACACGCGCAACTTCTACACCAGTTTCTGCCAGGTGAATTACGGCAAGAGTATCGGCACGCACATGAAATATGCGGTGGGCCTCCAGTTGGCCAACGGTTCGCTGGAATCGATCAATAGCGCCGAGACCTTGACG
>JBEPUG010000192.1:0-5592 GCA_041691695.1 Flavobacteriales bacterium | reverse complement strand
ACCCAGGCCTGTCCGGTAAATATCGATCCGGTGAACATCATCCTTGACATGCGACGCTTCCTGGTGATGGAAGAGAGCAAGGCCCGTCCAGCGCTGAACGCCATGTTCACTACCATCGAGAACAACGGTGCTGCTTGGGCTTTCGGGCCGGATCAACGGCTAAAGTGGACCGAGGAATGAACATCGGTGATGTGCGTTTTTCATTCATCATTTTTCATTCATCATTTTTCATTCGATGAACATCCCGATCAAAGTCCCCACGATGGCCGAATTCGCGGCCACAGGCGAAGTCCCGGAAGTCCTTTTCTGGGTCGGTTGCATGGGTGCCTTCGACGACCGTGCCCGCAAGATCACCAAGGCCTTTGTACGCATCCTAAACGCCGCCAAGGTGAAGTTCGCCGTGCTGGGGCAGGAGGAAAGCTGCACCGGTGACCCTGCCAGACGTGCCGGCAACGAGTTCCTCTTCCAGATGCAGGCGCTGCAGAACGTCACTGTTCTCAATGGGTATGGCGTGAAGCGGATCGTCACCGCGTGCCCGCACTGCTTCAACACCATTAAGAATGAATACCCCGCATTGGGCGGCCAATACGAGGTGATGCACCATACGCAGTTCATCAACACACTGCTGAAGGAAGGCCGTATCACCATCGACGGTGGCAGCTTCCAAGGCAAACGCATCACTTTTCACGACCCGTGCTACCTCGGTCGTGGCAACGGAGAGTATGAGGCCCCGCGCGAGGTGTTGCTGAAACTCGACGCCGCATTGGTGGAGATGAAATGCAGTCGCGCAAAGGGCCTGTGCTGCGGTGCTGGCGGGGCGCAGATGTGGAAGGAAGCCGAGCCCGGCAACAAAGAGGTGAACGTGGAGCGCACGGAAGAAGCCATCGGTACGGGCGCGACCATCATCGCCGCGGGCTGTCCGTTCTGCAACACCATGTTGAATGACGGCGTGAAGCACTTCAACAAAGAAGGTTCTGTGGTGGTAAAGGATGTCGCGGAGTTGATCGCCGAAGCGGGGGAACTTTGAATCGGTTCCCTCTGCGGTCTCGCGGAGCGACCCTGAGGCCAGAAGACCCAAGCATGCGAACCCCTGTTCTCATCCTCCTGTTTCTGCTCACCGTCTCGATCGCTTTCGGCCAGACGATCAGCGCTGACAGCCTGAGCACTCGGGATGGCATTGCGTACATGAAAGGGGATACAGTGCCATATACCGGTACCGTGGTGGCAAAGAACGAGATCGGCACCAAAGCATCCACGCTAGAATACAAGCAGGGTGTGCCGAGCGGCGTGTTGGTCTCTTGGTATCTCAATGGTTCCAAGCAAGTGGAGGGCGAATTGCATGGAAAAACGCAGTCGGGCATCTGGAAGGCTTGGTATGACAATGGGCAGTTGAAGCGAGTGGGCGCGTATGTCGATGGCAAGGAGGAGGGGGTCTTTACTTGGTATTTTGAAGACGGTAAGAAGAGCAAGGAGGGTTCTTTTCACGTTGGTGAAGAGACCGGTTTGTGGTCCTGGTATCACGAGAACGGCCAGTTGATGCAGCAGGGGGAATTGAAAGGCGACACGAGTGAGGGGATATGGAAGGAGTGGTACTTGGATGGGAAACCCAAGATGGTCGGCGTATTCCTGAATGGGGAGAAGCACGGTACATGGACCTGGTGGGATGCTAATGGCGAGCAGAGCATCAAGACCTATTCGACGGGAAGTATCACGCAGGCCTCGGACAGCATGGACCTGTTCGTTGAGCGCACCAATGAATTCATGAAAAAGCGCGACCTCAAGGGGGCGCTTTCCAGTGTGCAGCAGGCGATGGACCGCCTCGATGACCGGACCGAGAATAACCCGGACCACATCTTACTGACCATTCTCAAAGCCAAAGTGAATGCGCATTTCCAGCATCTGGAGGAGGCGCAAGGCACGCTGTTGAATGTGACGGGCATCCCGACCGCGGACGTTCTAACTATCGTTGCCGCCCATGACAGCACAGCGCAGGATGGCCTGCGTAAACTAGTGGATCGCATGCTGAAATATCCCGGCATGCAGGACCGACTTGGGCCGCATGTGGCGCTGGCATTTGTGTATAAGGCTCTCCGTGATACTGTTGCGATGCGCGCTCAGCAACAACTCGTGATGGACCGTGCCGATCCCACTGCGCGAACTTGGATACCGAAGTTGTCCTTGTCGCTCTATGGGCTACAGGCCGACAAAGAGCAGGCTTATGGACGATTGGCATACGCGAGGCAGGAGATGGTACGCGAAGGCGTAACGCGGGAGGACCAACTGGACCTGGCAGCTTTCCTTACTGATCTAGGTCGTTTCAAAGAGGCCACACCGGTAGTGGACAAGTACCTCGCCTTGGATCCCAAGGACCTTGACTTTCTTATCGTCAAGGTGAACATCGCCAGCGGCAGCGGCGATATGCCGGAGATGGAAAAATACCGGGCACAAGCGCTGAGTATCGATCCCCACGCATTGGACGAGTAGGAGAGGTCACCCATCCGCGCGACACGCCCGGAACGGATGGGTGATCAGGTCCTCATTGCTTCACCTCCTCGAGCACTGTCTTCACCGCCGCGCCGAGTTGCTGGTCGGTGCCGGTGCTAAGGAGCGCAGGGGAATCGGGCTGCTTCACATCGGGTTCCAATTGTTGGTTCTCGAGATACTTGCCGCTGTTGTCCTTCATGCCCACTTCAGGGATGCCGAAGGTGACGCCATTCTGCAGACGCTCCCACCACACCGCCGTTCCGGTGCCGGGCACGGGCATGCCCACGAGTTTGCCGATGCCAAGGGCCTTATAGGTGAAGGGAAACATGTGCGCATCCGAGTAGTTGGCCTCATTCATCAGCACCGCGCTGGGCTTGGTCCATTTGAATTGAGGCTCGGTGCCGAGGTCCTGTCCGCGCGGATCGATGTGCATGTATACGTGGCCACTGAGGAAGGTGGCGAGGTCGTCGTGCAGCCAGCCGCCACCGTTGAAACGCGTATCAATGATCATGGCGTCCTTATCGTAATACTTGCCAAGGACATCGGCATACACCGTCTTGAAGCTCTCCACGTCCATGCCGCGCACGTGTACATATCCCACACGTCCACCGCTCAGGCTATCCACCGCGTGGCGGTTCTGTTCCACCCAGCGATGGTATAGCAGCTCGTTCTCGCCGCCACGGTCGATCGGTTTTACCGTCTCTTCCCAGCGCTTTCCGGTCTTTGGATCGAGGAGTGAAAGGAGGGTGTTCTTACCGGCCTTGCGGTTCAGCAACTCGGCAGGGTCTTGTTTAGAACTCACCTGTTGTCCATCGATCTTCTCGATCACCACGCCCGCCTTGATCTTGGAGCTGGCCTTCGCCACTGGCGAGCTCGCCATTACTTCAGCGATGGTGAGTCCCGGCGTGGTATCGTTCGCATAGATCAGGCCGAGGCTGGCCGTCTCATCACCTTCGCCCTCACCGCTGTTTCCACGGTAGTAGGCGCCCGTGTGCGAGGCATTGAGTTCGCCCAGCATCTCGCTCAGCAGGTCCGCGAAGTCATTGTCGTTGTTGATGTAAGGCAAGTAAGCGGCGTATTCCTTCTTGTACCCGTTCCAATCCACGCCTTGGATGTCCTTGCGGTAGAACTTCTTCACCACTTGGCGCCATACATGCTCGAAGAGGTAGTCGCGTTCGGCGGTCGCGTTCAAGGTCATCTCTCCGTTGATGCCGACATTCTTTACTTCTCCCTTATCGAGGTCCACGGTGGAGATGCCGCCGTTGTTGAGCAGAAAGAGCGTTTTCCCTGCCTTGTCCATTTCCAGGCTTCCGGGGTTCTCAGCGCCCATCTTGGCGAGCAACTTGGTCTCCTTGGTTCGCGTGTCGGTCTCCCAGAGATCGAAGCCTTTCTCGAATTCCGCCAGATAGTAGAGCTTCTCGCCATCCTTGGAAAGCACGGCGTCCGCGAGGTCGGCTGAGTTGATCGTTAGGCGCACTTTGCGGTCCTCAATGCCGACCAATTCGAATTTCAAAGGCGCCATCGTGCTATCCTTCTTGTCCTTGTTCTTGTTCTTTTTGTCCTCGGCCTTGTCATCCTTTTTATCTCCCTTATCCGCGGTATCCGGTGCGGGGGCACCCTGCTTTTTCATCAGGTCGTATTCCTCCTTGTTCAGGTCAAAGGTGTCCTTGGCAGCTTGGGTGAAGAACATCTCATAGACATCCTGCTGGCCGCCCCAGCTGGCTTGGCTCTTGTATCCGTCGCGGCCGCTGAACCAGATCATCGCTTGGCCGTCCATGGCCCACTTGGGATGTGATCCGCCGTAGCCGCTCTTGGTAAGATTCACCACGGGCTTATCTCCAGCAGCGGATACCAGTCCGCATTGGGATATCCACTGCTTGTCCTGCAGGAATTCCATCAGCAGCCACTTGCTGTCCGGTGACCACGAGAAGTATTGATCCCCGTCGCTGTAGCTGTAGTTCTTGTCCGCAGGAAGCACAGTGCGGCTCTTTTTGGTGGCGAGGTTGTAGATCTTCACGGCGGTTCGCTCCTCGAGGTAGGCCACTTCCTTTCCATCGGGCGACCATACCGGCTGGAACTCTTCCGCAGGCGTGGCGATCAACGGCTCCTCCTTCAGCACGGTGGCGTTGAAGAACTGATGCTCATCCTTGCGTGTCAGTGAAGTCCTATATATGTTCCAGCTGCTGTCTCGCTCGCTGGCGTAGATGATGCTTCGTCCGTCCGGGCTGAAGCTGGCCGAGCGCTCTTCTTCCGGCGTATTGGTAATACGGCGTGTGGTGCCCTCTTTCACGCTGGTGACGAAGACCTCGCCGCGCTTCACGAAGACCACTTCCTTGCCATCGGGCGAAGGCGACATCTCCGACGCACCGCCGCGAACGGGAACGGTGATCTCCGATGCATAGCGCTTGTCCACTGCGGTGTTCACCATCAAGGGCTGAGGCTGGCCGCCATCGCGAACAGTGTAGAGCATGCCACGGAAGGCAAAGCAGATCAGTCCGTCCTTGCTCATGGAGAGGTAGCGGATGGGGTCTTTGTCCAAGGCCGTCACAGCGGTCGAAGCACCACCACCAGTGGGCATCTTGTAGATGTTGAAGGAGCCACTCTGCTCGCTGAGGTAGTAGATCGTTTTTCCATCAGCGCTGTACACCGGTTCCCGGTTCTCACCGATGTAGCTGCTGAGCTTGGTGTACTGCTTGGTGGCGAGGTCATAGGTCCATATGTCACGCGTCACCGACGAGGTGTGGTGCTTGCGATAGGGGTTCTCATAACCCTTCACATCCGTGTATGCGATGTGCGTGCCACTGGGGTCGAAGTGCGCATTCAGCGCTGTGGTAGTGATCACGCGGATCGCTTCACCTCCGGTGACGGGCACCGAATAGAGCTGGGGGAAAGGGCCGGGGAACTGCCTGTCGTCCACGTCGCTGATGCGGCCACTGGCGAAGATGATGGACTTGTCGTCCGGCGTGAAATCGCTGGGCACATCGCCGGCGCTGTTCTCGGTGAGGCGCATCGCATGCCCGCCCATGGCTGGCATGATGAACACATCCGCGTTGCCATGGCGGTCGCTGGCAAAGGCGAGCCACTTGCCGTCGTGTGACCATACCGGAG
>JBEPUG010000191.1:0-5602 GCA_041691695.1 Flavobacteriales bacterium | reverse complement strand
GTGCAGGAAATAGACTGCGCCAAGCTCCAATTCGAGGCCGGGAAAGTGCATGCCGCACATGGACGTGAGGAATGTGAAGTCGAGCTCGTCGCGCAGGAAGGCCAGCACGTCGTGGATCTTCTCCTTCGGCACCACATAGACCATGGTGTCGTAGAGGCGCTCGTGGGTGACGGCATCCGCGCCGAACCGCTCGAGGAGCCGGTCGGTGGTGAGCTGGTCACGTTCTGCTTTGATGGTGAATGCTGGCACGGCTCAGTCGATCTTATACTTGGTGAGCAGGTCTTCGTATTCCTTGCTGTAACGGCGGCGCAAGCCTTCGTTCTGGGCGAGTTCCTGAATTTTCAGGATACCGTCGATCACTTGTTCCGGGCGAGGTGGACAGCCGGGAACATAAACGTCCACCGGAATGATCCGGTCGATGCCCTGAAGTACGCTGTAGGTGTCGAAGATGCCGCCACTGCTGGCGCAAGCGCCCATGCTGAGCACCCACTTGGGTTCGGCCA
Source organism: Flavobacteriales bacterium (assembly GCA_041691695.1). GTDB lineage: Bacteria > Bacteroidota > Bacteroidia > Flavobacteriales_F > PHOS-HE28 > PHOS-HE28. The sequence goes on along the minus strand of JBEPUG010000191.1, from coordinate 5,099 downwards.
TTTGGGTATATACCTCCCGCACCACGGGTGCCATCTTTTTGGCGATGGTGCCCATTACCATCAGCAGATCGCTCTGGCGCGGGCTGAAGCTGAGACGCTCCATGCCGAAGCGCGCCAGATCGTAGTGCGAACTCATCAGGGACATAAACTCGATGCCACAGCAACTCGTGGCAAATGGTAGGGGCCAAAGGCTGTTCTTGCGGGCCATGCCGACCACCTTGTCCGCACTGGTGGCGAAGAAGCCAGTGCCCGAATACCCTGGAGGCCCCTCCACGAAGGTGGGCTTCTCCCGTACCGGGGCTTTTTCGATCTCGTCTTTTTTGTCGCTCATTGTTGTTGTGCCTTCATGGTCGTTTCGGGCGATGCCGTCGCACGGGGCGATGGATCCATCGCCCCTACTCCCATTTCAGGGCGCCTTTCTTGATCACATAGAAGAATCCCGCGAGCACGAATCCGATGAACACCAGCATCTCCACGAAGCCGAACCAGCCCAATGCCTTGAAGTTCACTGCCCATGGATAGAGGAAGATGATCTCCACGTCGAACAGCACGAAGAGGATGGCGATGAGGAAATACTTCACAGAGAAGGGCGCGCGAGCGTTGCCTTTCTGCTCGATGCCGCACTCAAAGCTCTCGTCCTTGTGCTTACCAGCACGTTTTGGTCCTGCCCACGCCGCGCCAGCGAGGGCAATGCCCACAAAACCGACGGCGATAAAGACCTGAATGATGACCGGGAGATAGTCGTGCGGTGTGCTCATGGATGAAAAGCAGCGCGAACCTAAGCAGGTGCGATGGGTCCTGCAAAGGTAACGGGCCATGCCTTGCCCGGATCAACCGAAGCCGTAGAGTTCAACCATTGTTGCGAATACGACCGTGAATGCCGATCCACGGGTGAAATGATCATATGGCGCATCTACCCGTGATCCACTACTTTCGCGAACCTAGAACAGCAGGGGCCTCATTCCGTCCTCTCCCGAAAAGCACTTTCATGTCCATCAGCAAAGCCGCATCGGCACCTCCCGCTATCAAGGCTATGGGCCTCGCCGTAGCCCTGTTCGCCAGCCTTCCTGCTTTAGCGCAGCCCTTGGTGGACATCGGACTCTTTCCCTCGTCGACGGCTGGTGTGTTGGAGGTGCGCTTGCGTGCGAACGGCAATTTCAATCAGTTGCTGAGCAACATGGTCTTCACCATATCCTGGCCTGCCTCATCCGGGGTGACATTGGATGACGCCCATCTGACTTCGCTGTGCAGCGCGATTCCGGTGGTCCCAAACGGAGATGGCATGCAACAATCTGCGGGCGTGCGTTACCAGACCTACTTCATGCTGGGTTTCACAAGTTTGGGTTCCACGTGCCCCTTGGTGAGCGGCCAAGAATTGACGGTCATGCGAATCCCCTTGATCGGACTGACCTCTTGCACGAACCTGAATATTGCTGACGATGCCTATACGGGTTCGCACAACAAGGACCTCTATATATCACTCAACGGACTTGACCGGACTGGAAGCATTTATTCAAGCCCTGTGAGTGAATGTGTGTGCACGGCGCTCAGTCTGGACATCACCACCGATGCTCAGCCTGCTCAGACAGGCTGGGAGATCCGCGATGTGAGCTCAGGCCTGGTGGCCATCTCGGGCACCATGCCGGGGAACAGGGCGAACCGGACAGTTCACATCCCCGCCTGCCTGGCGCAGGGCTGTTATCGATTGACCGTCACCGATGCCGGGGGCAACGGGATCACCGGTGGTGGATACCTGCTGCATCAAGGAGCCAACAGCATCATTGACGCCTCTGGCGCCTTCGGTTCCAGCAGTGCGATAGCGGACGACGGCAGCTTCTGCATTCCATTGGGACCGACCTTCCTTAAGCCGCCCTTCTGCGACCTGACAGGCATTGCCGTCAATGATATTTTAAGTGCCAAGAAATTAGCTCCGGCGAACGGATACGGTTTTGAGATCTTCGATCCGCATGGGAGTTTTGACACCACCGTATTCCGTAATGGACCCAGCTTGAAATTCACGGCTAATCTTTGGAATAAGGTCCCTCATTTTCTGGATTTGAACGTCCGTGTGAATGCTCGCGTCGGGGGCGTATTTGGTGCGTTTGGCAAGGTATGTAAGGCGCAATTCGGGGGCGGTGCTGGTATGGCACTGGGCATTGATGAATTGTCCGACCAAAGTGATGCTGGGTTATCCGTATTCCCCAACCCCATGGTCGATGAAACCTTTCACCTCATTTTCGATGACGGGTCCAGTGCCGTCCAAAATGCTGTGATCGACGTTTTCTCCGCTACAGGTCAGCGCGTAGCGAGCGAGCACGTCACTTTTTCAGGTCCACTGGACCATGTGATGCATTTACCGGCTGAAGTTGCGGCAGGACTCTATATGGTCGTATTCACCACAGCAGATAGGCGCGAAATGCGCATGATCGCTCAACCCTGAACAGGGCGATGAAGGAGCTGCGCGATCTCTGGCGCACTTGGTCACCCTATTTTCCGGACATTTGGCAATACCTCGTGATCATCGTGGCGTTCATAATTGCCGCGGTGATCTTCCTATGATACCGTCCTAGAGGAGGATGATCAGCAGGATGATGAGGAGTATGATCCCAGCGCTGGAGAGGTAGATCGTGGCACCGTCGTGGTTGTATGTCTTGGCCTCGGCTTTCAGTGCTTTTACTTCCGTTCGCAATTCACTGCGGTCCGCCTTATCAAGATCGGAGCGATCCATGTTCGCGATCGCATCCCAGCGTGCACCGATCTCCAAGACCCGTTGCTGATCCTGAGCGTTCAGCTTTTGGAAGTTGGCTTGGTCGATATTGAAATGACTCTTTGTCTCCTTGGCGAAAAGAGGCGTTGAGCATGTTGCAAGAGCGGTGAAGCCCAAAATGGCGGCAGTGCGAATTGGTGATATCATTTGGCGGTTTTTTCTATATGGTGTGTTAATATCATGCCTGATATGCACAGGAGACTTTTTGAGGCAGAATTGCTTCTCTGGCACTTTTGAATCGCTCACTACTCATGCACGCTTTGGGGCATTAATTTCCCGATCATCAAGGATCCGCAGTGCGGCATAACTCCCCATCGCGAAGCATCCTTGTAAGAGGAACCCTCCGGTAGGAGCATCCCAATCCACCATTTCCCCAACGGTGAAAAGGTGCGGATGGGCTTTGAGCGAGAAGTCGGATGAAAGCTCTTCCGTACGGATGCCGCCTACTGTGGAAATGGATTCGCCGACCGGCCTAAGAGCGGTAACGGGGATCCGTAGATTCTTGATGTCCTCGGCAAAAGTGCTGGCCGACATCGCTCTTTCCTTCGAAGTGAAGGCCTTGAGCACGGCCACCTGCGCCCGGTCGAGATGCACGACCTCCGCGAAATTGCGGGGTTCCTTAGCGCCGATCTTCCGGACCAGCTCCTCGATTGTATTTCCTGGTTTCAGGTCGATCTGCAGTGTCGTATGGCCCCGCTCATTCAAAGCGGAGCGCAAGGCCGGCACCATGGGGTAGATCGCATTGCCTTCCAAACCGTGCGTAGTGATCGTGGCCTCGCCCAGTGCACTCTGGCCGTCTGCTGAAATACGGATGTTCTTCAATGGCTTGCCTCCATGTGCGTGGGTGACCTGCTTCGGCCAAGCGATCTCGACACCACAGTTGGAGGCCTCGAACGGACGGGTCGCAACGCCGATCGCATTGAACAATGCGGGCCAGATCCCGGTGGAGCCCGTTACCGGCCATGAAGCGCCACCAAGCGCAAAGACCACACGGTCAGCTTCCAGGGTGAAAGGACCTTTATGGTTCTCCATCATCGGTCTTCGTGCGTCATCGAATCCGGTGAAAACATGTTCTGTGTGGATGCGCACCCCAAGTTCAACAACGCGTTCCCGAAGGCGTGTCAGCACGTCGATCGGCTTGATGCCATTCACCGGAAACACACGTCCGCTGGTGCCTACGAAGGTCTCAATGCGTCGTTCAGTCAGCCATGTACGCAGTTGATCTGGTCCGAATGCCGATATCGCGCGGTCCATGAATCCAGGTGGGGAATACATGCCCAACAGCTCGTCACCTTCCGCCTTGTTGGTAAGGTTGAACCCCCCTTGGCCGGCCACGAGGAATTTGCGGCCGATATGCTTGCCATGTTCATACAGGTCGACCTCGCACTGCGGGGCGAGCGTATCTGCGGCCATCAATCCAGCGGGGCCTCCTCCGATGATGGCAATGCGCAAGCGGTCGGACATGGTGCAAAGGAGCGCCATCCTCGGTGAAGTGGGTATGCAATGGCCCCCTTCTTCCGAGGTTGGCCAATTTTGCGCCCGCATGAAGGCACCATTCCGTATCCTGTTCTTTATTCTGATCACGCTCGCACTTTCGAACAATGCACAGGCCCAAGTAGTGAACATCGAGGGTCGTCGCTTGAGCAACGACACCGTGCCGTGGAGCGGTTTCGTGAACTTCCGGTTCAACGTTGCAGAGAACGGTCAGCGTTCCTTGGGCCTTGGGCTGGGTGGTGCGGTGCAGCACATCGATGGCCGTCATCGCTACTTCTTCATCAATGATCTTGCCTTCAGCCAGGTAGAGACCAATAGCTTCCTCAATACCGGCTTCCAGCATTTGCGTTACAACTATAGATATGACTCCCTCTGGACCGGGGAGGCATTCGTACAAACGCAGTATAACAAGCCCCTTCGTCTGGACTTTCGCATAACGGTGGGCGCGGGTCCGCGTCTAACGGCGGTACATAGCAAACAGTTCAAGTTGAATTTGGGCACTTCCCTGATGTTTGAGAACGAGCACGTAACAAATGGGCCAACCTTTTCTGAAGGGCGCAGCAGCACGTACGTTTCCAGCACGGTGAATTTCAATGCCATTGCCAGTCTCACCGTGGTTGTGTATTACCAGCCCAAGCTATTCGATGCCAGCGACCACCGCATATCCTTGGAGAGCGGACTGCTGCTGAACATCACCAAGCGGATGACCTTTGAAAGTCGGCTCAACCTGTTGAAGGATACTGCGCAGCCGGAGGGCGTCCCTTCGCTCAGCTACAGCTGGAACAATTTGTGCGGGTTCAAATTCTGAGGGTGGCGTTCAAATAGGGGGGGGCCCTCG
>JBEPUG010000190.1:0-5632 GCA_041691695.1 Flavobacteriales bacterium | reverse complement strand
GCTCATGAAGATGTTGAAGAAGGGATGACCGGGTGTTGAACTCACCCTCGGTGATTCGTTCAAACCGGATACGATCTTCATGGACATCGACATGCCCGGGATGGACGGCCATGAGAACTGCCGCCACATGCGAGCTGCCGATTGGGGCGCAAACGCACGCATCATCGCCTTGAGAGGTTGGGGTCAGGAGGAGGATAAACTGAAGTCCAAGAATGCCGGCTTTGACGCACACCTCGTAAAGCCTATGGAGCGGGCTGCCTTGCTTGAAGCGTTGCAAGCTCCGGTATCGGGGAACTGAGCGCTGAACTACGGGCATGGAAGTTGAATGGTAGCGTGTAAACCTCGTGACCATGAGTACGCTTATCACCCGCAACGAAAAGGATAGCCGCGCTCCTGTCTCTTCCAATATGGATCGTATTCAGCGGAAAGCGGAACGATTGGGTGCGCTACTGAAGATGGGCGGTACCATGGAAAACCACGGGTTCACCTTGCATATCGTTGGGCTTCGCATCGATGTGGCCAGCATTGCGGACATGGATGAAGCCGTCTGGTTGAAAGCAGCAAGGAACATCATTGAGATGTTGAGCATCGATGAGCGGCTGAAGGTGGCCGGAGGTGCTTCTGCAATGCATGCATGATCTGATCTGACAGGCATGATCCTGTCGTCGCCCCCCGCTATGAACAGTGATCCAGTGAGCAGCGATCGCAGCGATCAATAGTTATAATGATGGTAGAGGTCGCTCGCACAGCTAGCGGGAGGGACAGGTATTAGCACTAAGCGTCCTGCGTTTCAGGATGGCAAGAACGGACTTTATTGGTCCTGCTCGTTCAGCAGATCCACCAGCGCTTTGGCGATCTTGGATAATGGAAAGTCGGCGCCTGTCAATACGCCTTGAAACAGGTCACCCAGTTTATCCACCCGTTCCGGCACGCTGCGGATGTCGAATTGCCCCATGTCCAGTCCGGGCCGCACCTCATCCCAATCCAAGGGAGTGCTCACCGTTGCGCCGGGCTTCGGGCGAATGCTATAGACGCTGGCCAAGGTCTGTCCCTTGCGGTTCTGCAGGTGGTCCAAGTAGATCTTCTTGTCGCTGCGCTTCGCTAAGGAGCGCTCCAGCGTAGTGGTCTTCGGCAACATGCCCTGCACGAGGAGCATGATGTTCTTCGCCACCGGTGCGAGTTGATCATAGGTGTATCGACCGCCAGTAGGGATGTAGATGTGAATGCCCGTGGAACCGGAGGTCTTGCAAAAACCTGTCGCGCCGATGTGGTCCAGCACCACTTTTACCGCCAAGGCGGCTTCCACCACATCATCAAAGCTGTTCCCTTTGGAAGGGTCGAGGTCCATCACGATGTGATCCGGCTTCAGCAGGTGTTGCTTGCGCGAGGTCCATGGGTCCAGTTCGATGCAGCCCAGATTGGCGAGGTAGAGCAAGGTGCCGAGATCGTTGCAGAGGATGTAATCGATATCGTCACCGCCGCGACTGTCGGAATGGATCTTCACCGACGGCACCCAGGACGGCGCTTGTCCACCCGCATCTTTCTGGAAAAAGCCCGGTCCCTTGATCCCGTTCGGTGTGCGGTAAAGCGATTCCGGCCGGTCCTTCAAATGGGGGAGGAGCACCGGTGCCATGCGCTCGTAGTAGGCGAGCACGTCTCCTTTCGTGTAGCCCTCTTTCGGCCAGAAGACCTTGTTCAGGCTGGTGAGTTGAACGGTGTGCCGTCCGGACTTCACCTCGCGTTCATTCTCCGTCTTTTTTGTTTTGGGTGATGACGCTTTCGCCTTGCGCGCGCTCATCACCTTCCCTTTGTCCTTTCCCTTCTCGGGCTGTGCAACGGTACTCTCCTTATGCACGGCTTCGGCAGCCTTGTCCACGCGCAGGCCCAGGAAGACCGGATGGCGCATGTGCCCGTCCCGCGTCCACTCGGTGAATTTGATGTTGGCGACCAGCTTGGGTGTTACCCAGGTCGCGGGGCTGTTGGCGCTCACCTTTTCCGCGAATGGCGAGGTCTTGCGCTCAAGCGGCTTCATGGCGGCGGACAGTTCCTTCAGCACACGCGCATCGAAGCCGGTGCCGGTGTGGCCCACGTAACGCAGCTTGCCCTTCCCATACACCCCGAGCAACAAGGCGCCGAAATGCTTGCGGCTGTTGCGTGGCGCGGTATATCCGCCGATGACCACCTCTTGCGAATGATGGTTCTTGATCTTCAACCACGCCTTGCTGCGGACACCCTTTTGATAGACGCTGTCCTTACGCTTCGCGATGATGCCTTCCAGGTCCTGCGCTTGTGCCGCCGCGAAGAAGTCGATACCACGCGCAGAGATATGATCGCAGTACTTGACATGCTTTCCATTCGGGAGCGCCTTCAATAAAAGCTCCTTGCGTTCGATCAACGGCAGACCGGTGGTGTCCTTGCCATTCAACTCCAACAGGTCGAACACGTGATAGACCAGTTCGGTATCCGGATCACTTCCCGCATGTTGCAGCATTTGAAAGTCCGCTCGGCCGTCCGCACCGGTGGCGACGATCTCGCCATCCAGCACCATGTGCCGCTTGATCTTTCCAAGTTCCTCCGTGATGGAAGGGTATCCCTCCGCGAAGGAGAGCCCGTTGCTCGAATAGAGCCGTACTGCTTTTCCGCCGGTCTCTGCGACCGCGCGATAGCCATCCCACTTGATCTCGAAGAGCCAATCCGGATCATCAAAAGCAGGGGTGTCCGGTGATGCAAGCATCGGCTTCACCGGGGACTTCACCTTTTCCGCCTTGCCCAAGCCGCGCACCGAGAAGTGTTTTGCAGGGGAAGCAGCAGTAGCGGTAGCAGACTTCGAGCGCGCACTGGCAGCGCCCTTCGTTTTGGTCGTCCCCGTCTTACCTTCCTTACCACCCTCACCCTCCTTACCTCCCTTACCTCCCTTACCTCCTTTACTTCCCTTACCACCCTTCCCCTCCTCAGTCAAAGCCTTATTGATCGGAGAACGCTTCGGCGTTTCCAGCTCGCTGTCGTAATCCTTCTTCGCGTAGCGGTCCTTGTGCTTGATCAGCAGCCAGCTGTTCTCCTCCTTCGTGTGCATGCGCACCAGTGCGAACTCGCCCTTCAACTTGCGGCCCTTCATACGGATCTTGATCGAGCCCTTGTGCAACTCCCAGAGTAAGTAGGTCTCGGGGTCCTTGCCTTCCGGCAGCTCCAGTGGCTCATAGGTGCCGTGGTCCCAGACCTCCACGATGCCCGCCCCATAGTTCCCTTCGGGAATGGTCCCCGCGAAATCCTTGTAATCGTAGGGATGATCCTCCACCATCATGGCGAGGCGCTTATCGGCCGGGTCGAGCGAGGGACCCTTCGGCACCGCCCAGCTTTTCAGCACGCCGCGCATCTCCAGCCGGAAGTCGTAATGCAGATGAGAGGCCTTGTGGCGTTGCACAACGAAGATGAGCGGAGCACCCTTGGCACCTTTACCTCCTGCGGGTTCCGGCGTCTTCTTGAGGTCCCGCTTCGCACGGTAGTTCTTCAACCCCATCGTTCATGAGGCTTTCTTGCGCGTGGTCTTGCTCTTTCCTTCCAAGCTCGCCTTCAGCGCTGCCATCAGGTCCGTCTGCGGCTTCTTGTGGACCACCTTCATCGCGGTCTCCTTCTTCGCTTTACCCTTGCGCTTCGCCTTGGCCTTGATGGCCTTCATCAACGCGGCGGTGTATTCGTCCTTGTACTTCGTGATGTCGAAGGTGCCCGCGCCTTGATCGATCAACTGCATGGCGAGCTTCATTTCGGAGGGGGCGATCTTCGCCACTTTGGGGAGGTCCAGCTCGTCCGGTTTCCTGATCTCCTCGGCGAAACGCATCTGGTTCAAGATCAGCACATCGCCATCCGGCTGAAGCATGGCGGGGTGTTCCTTGGTGCGCATCACGAAGCTGGCCACGCCCACCTTGCCGCTTTTCTTCAACGCTTCACGGAGCAGCGCATACGCCCGCGCTCCACCGCGGTCCGGCGCTAGATAGTAGGGCTTCTCATAGTATTTCGCCTCCACCTCCTCTTCCTTGATGAAGTCCTTGATGGCGATCACGTCGCTCTTCTCCACGGCGGCGTTCTTGAAGTCAGCGTCGTCCAGTATCACGTACTTGCCCTCGAGATCGAAGGCTTTCACGATGCGTTCGAACGGCACTTCCTTTCCGGTATCCACATTCACGCGATGGAAACGGATGCGCGCTTGGTCCTTGCCATCGAGCATGTCCAGGTCCAGCTCGCTTTCCTGTGTCGCACTGAAGAGCTTCACCGGTATGGTAACCAGACCGAAGCCGATCGTGCCTTTCCAGAGTGGCCGCATGGTTCAGAATTTTACGTTCTCGCCCGGTCTCGCAGGAGGGACCGGGCGCACTTTGCCTCTTACATGAGTTGCCCCCAAGGGCTTCACCATCTGATGGATGAAGTCCTCCGCTTCTGCGCCGTAATCACCGATGAGCAGACCTTTCAAGCCCAATTCCCCGGCCGAGACGGCGTAGAGGATGCTGAGGTCACCGGGGTCGCTGGGACCTTCGAAGCGGTGGTATGAATCGATGGTGAACTTTTGCGGATCCAAAGGAACTCCCACATTGAAGAGACCTTCGGCAGTCAACGTAAGTTCATCGACGTAGCCTTGGCGCTCCAGGTCCTCCACCGCCTCGGAAAGCATTGCATATTGGTTGTCCAACTGGTCCATGTTGAGAAGGGATCAAGTGATGCGTGATCATTTATGGGGTGCCAACTGCGGTTCCTGCACCGTGTCCGTTACAGGAGCTGCTTTGGCGGGGTCAATGGTGCGGTCGGACCTTGCCGTATCGGTCAAGTGGTTCACCGAGGAATGTTCCACAGGATCCTTGTAGGTGTCGCTAGCGCAGGCGGAAAGTGAGGTGATCGCGCTCAAGGCTGCGAGTCCACTAAGGAGTTTCACGGATATCATGAGGTTGCGTTGAGTGATCGCAGAAGGAACATGGATCGGGTAGTGTTTTACTCAATTGCTGCTTCTTTCCGTGGAAACATCGCCACAGTCGGATGGGTTGTCAATGCGTGAAGTAGGGCCAAAGTCGATGCACGACAAGAGCTAGAACGACCAGGATGATCGACCATTCCAACGCAGTTCTGGCAATGCTCAAGTGATGCCACTCCATATCGAACTCCGTCATTTCATCGGGTGGAGCAGGTTTTTCAGGAACGATCGTTTTCGTCATTTTCGGAGCTTCAATAGAAGATTATGTCCAGTAAGATGGTTCATTGCTGAAACCGGTTCTCACCGCTGGGGAGCCGCCGTGGTGCTGTCCATGGACTTCTCCAAAGATCTGTTGCGCAGACTATCGACACCAACGGTATCGGCTGCCATGCGATCGCCTTGAGGAACCGGCTTCGTATCCAATTGCGGTTGCGGGGTGGTGGCGGAATTCGGGTCATTGGCGGAAGTGTTTCCACTGCTACACGCAGTAAGAGCGGTCAATGACATCGCGATGGCGAAAGTGAGGATCGAGGTCTTCATGCTGGCTTGTTTTGATCCTTGGTCCTGCCGATCCGGTGCCAAGCTGTCGGCCTGTAGAAATGGAACCACGGATGGACGCTGATGGTCCGATATGCATCGGACACCGATCCAAGCTGGCGATCCATAGCCACTGCC
>JBEPUG010000189.1:0-5865 GCA_041691695.1 Flavobacteriales bacterium | reverse complement strand
GGCATAGGCTCCGCCTGTGTGGACGTGCCGGTGAACGCTTCGCAAGTCGCCGATGCCTTGGACCACTATCGCCTGTTGGCCAACGATGCCGAACGCCGTCACCATCCGCAGGCCTGAGCGGCCGATCGACGCGTGCATCACCTTGCCGCGATCGAAGAGCCTCGCCAACCGCGCGCTCATTCTCGCGGACCTTGCCGGAGATCTGTCGCTGGTGATCAACCCGGGTGAAGCGGAGGATACGCGCACTCTGCTCGCACTGCTGAAGGAACGACCTCGCGTGATGCATTGCGGCGATGGCGGAACCACCTTTCGCTTTCTGCTCGCATGGGCTTGTGTGCAGGAGAATAAAGAGCACCTGCTCACAGGCAGCGCGCGATTGATGGAACGCCCACATGCCCCGTTGATCGAAGCATTGATCGCGCTCGGTGCAGACATCACACAAACCGAAACAGGCTTTCGCGTTCGCGGAAAGCGCGTGCGTGGCGGTGCTATCACACTCGATTCGCCGGTGAGCAGCCAGTTCATTAGCGCGCTGTTGCTCGTTGCTCCGCTTTTTGAAGAAGGTCTGCGCCTGCATTGGAGCGGTAGGAAGTTGAGCGGTCCATACGTGGAGATGACAGTCGCAATGCTCCAGCATTTTGGAGTGGATGCAAGCCTTGACGAGGATGTCATCCACGTTCCTGCTTCGCCATTGAAACCAGCATCGTTCGACGTTCCCGCGGATTGGAGCGCGGCGGCATTCTGGTTCGAGGTTGCGGCCTTGGCACCGGATACGAAGTTGTACTTCAATGGCAATTTCAATTCAGGGATGCAGGGAGATGATGCGGTGATCTCTCTTTTGCTTCCCTACACGCATTGCGCCATTTCGGATGAAGAACTCATTCTGCATGGGAGGAGCACTGACGACCTTGAGCCCTACCACGCCGACCTGGTGGACACGCCGGATCTTTTCCAACCGCTGGCCTTCGCGATGGCGGGCCTTGGTAGAAAAGCAGAATTCACGGGTCTGCACAATCTACCACTGAAGGAGACCGACCGTCTGAGGGCCGTTGCCGAAGCCTTAAGAATCCTAGGCAGTTCCGCAGCATACGATGGCGGCTCCTTCAAACTAGAGGGCGGTATCACCAACCTTCGTCCCCAACCCTTCGATCCGCAAGGCGATCACCGCATGGCCATGAGCATTGCACCGTTGGCATTGGTCTGCGAACAGATCACCATCCTGCATCCGGAAGTGGTGGCCAAGTCTTATCCGGGCTTTTGGGAGGACCTGCGGAGTGCGGGGTTCTCGCTACAGTTCGGGTGAAGATCTACCGCAAAGACGCAAAGGGCGCAAAGAATGCATCCCGTTGCGCCCTCAGACCTTGGTGTGCTTGGCGTCTTGGCGGTAAAACCCTACTTGTGCTTCCTAAGCCACACCGTCTGCCCCGCCTTCACCGCGTCCGTGGCCTCCATGTGATTGTACTTCGCCAGCTTCTTCAGCTTCACGCCGTGGCGCTGGCTGATGGACCAAAGCGTTTCGCCGCTCTGTGCCACGCAGCTCTCCACGTCCTTGCTCTTGTTGCGCTTCGGTTGGATGTAGACCACTTCGCCCTCGCTGAAGGTGGCGTCCTTGGCCACATCGTTCCAGCCCGCCACCGATCCCGGCATCTGCTCGATCTCGTTGGCGATGTCCTGAACGGTCTCCCCTCTCTTGGCACGGACGTACTTGATGCGCCCATCGAAAAGTTCCACTGGTCTCGAATTACCGATGGTGACCGTGTTGTCCTCGCTATTCTTCTTGCGGGATGTCCTACCAGGTGATGCGGGCTTCGTTGTGGAACCATATTGCACATCAACGCCTCTGTCGAAGTTGGCCAGATCGTAGCGTTCGATAAGTGTGATCAGCTTCTGTGGATACTCTGGATCAGTGGCGTAGCCGCACTTTTTCAGGCCATGCGCCCAGCCCTTGTAGTCCGTAGGCTTAAGCTGGAAAAGGCTCGCATAGCGCGGGCGCATCAGGAAATCCGAATGGTCCTCAAAACTCTGCGAAGCGTCCTTGTATTTGCGGAAACAGTCGTTCTTCTTGTCGTCGTCCTGGTACATCTTGCCGCCGGTCCAGTTGGGCGTGCATTTGATACCGAAGTGGTTGTTGCCCTCGGTGGCCAGCACACTGTTGCCATTGCGGCTCTCCAGCAGTCCCTGCGCCAAAGTGATGCTCGCCGGTATACCGTGCTCGGCCATCTTCTTCACCGCCACATCCTTCCACTGGGTGATGTACTGTTCAGGTGTCTGCTGTGCCATCACCGCACCGGCTTCCGGCCCGGCGACGACCGCCAAAACGGTGATCAACACATTCACGATCCTCATGTTCCTGTTCAAGCGCTCCTCCGCAAGGGCCGAAACTATTGGGGGTTTGACCGGTCACGAACGATCTAGCCAAAGGGCTTTGCACCTCCTGTTGTGGAAAAACGCGTCTTCCACGAACTTCGCGCCCCGTATGCAAAAGCACCCCGAGCCGCCGGACGACGACCCCCGCGTGCAGCACCTGAAGCGGTTGGGCTACCTCGACGGCGACTTCTACTTCACTACTCAAGGCTACGTGGTGTGGACGGAGCAATACCATGTGCGCCGCGGCTATTGCTGCCAAAGTGGGTGCAGGCATTGCCCCTACGGCAATTCACCCGCGGACCGGCAAAAGCGTCGCTGAACGGACGCCGACCTCACGGTTTTACGTGATGCCGAGACCGGAAAATAGACGGTAGCTTCGCCTGAAAGCTGAGCTATGTTGCGCCCCACCTCGTTCCTTCAAGTCCTGTTGGTCCTCGTGGCCTGCGGGAATTCCACCGGAAATGTGTCCTCGGATGCGACCGGTAATGCTGCATTGCAAACAGCCGGTGGTGATCAGCGGCCTGCACGTCAATACACGGAAGGCAAGGACTATCTCGTATTGGAACGCCTGCGCGTGATCGATCCCAGCGGATTCGCGCAGCCGATGGAGGCCTACTCCATCCTGGTGCCGAAGGGATGGAAAAGTTCGGGTGGCATCACGTGGAACGTGGGTAGCACCTGCATGGCAGAGTCCGTGCGGAACCGCGTCACCGTCACTTCGCCGGATGGTGGCTACACGCTGGAGATCTATCCTCAACAGGAATGGGACTGGTGGGACGATCCGATGATGCTGCAAACGCAGATTCAACAAGCGCAAAACCCCGTGTACCGGCGGTGCGCCATTGCTCAGCCCATGGATGCGGGCCAATTCCTGCAAGGCCCCTTGGCGCACGAGATGGGAGCCCAAGTGACCGGCGTGGAACCGAACGCGGAACTGACCAGTGCTCTTCAGCAACAGGCCCAAGCCCTGAACCAGCAGTATCGCCAAGCGGGCGTGAACGTGGAGAGCAGGCCCAGCGCAGCCCTCGGCACATTGCGCTATCCCGATGGCGGGACCGGAGTGGCACTGTGCAGTGTGGCCATGCAAGTGTCCAGTATGCCGAACTACATGACCGGTGGCCAAAGCACCAGCTACAGTTGCCAGGCCACGCAGAAGGTCGCCATGCGCTGCCCTGCTGGCAAGGAGGCCGAAGCGCGCAAGCTGCTGAGCATGGTGATGAGCAGTTTTCGCATCAACCCGCAATGGCAACAAGGCGTGCAGCAGATGATGAACAATGTGGCGGCCGTGGAGCAAAGCGAGACCGCCAAGCGAGCGGCCATCCAGCGCGACGCCGCGAACTATTCCGCGGACCTACAGCAACGCACTTGGGAAGAAGGTCAAGCAAGCCAGGACAGGATCTCCGAGCAATGGGGACAGACCCTGCGCGGTGTGGAGACCTGGCACGAAGCAGGCGGCGGCAGCGTGGAGCTGAGCTCCGGATACAACGAGGCTTGGAGCCGCCCCGATGGCAGCTACATCCTCAGCAACGATCCGCTCTTCGATCCGAACGTGGCGCTGCAAGAGAATTGGAAGAAGTTGGATAAGGCGCAGTGAAGCCGAGCGAAAGAGTGCTGGTCGCTGTCAGCGGATCATCGGACATTTGCGGCATGCCCACAGCACCCGCCATCCTCTTCGATCGCTTCCAAGCCTCCATCCGCGAAGGCATTCCGAACGAACTTCCTGCAGCCAAGCCGCTGGATCCTTCCGTCCCCCACGCACCCAAGCGCAAGGACATCCTTTCCGCGGAAGAGAAGAAACTCGCGCTGCGCAATGCGTTACGCTATTTTCCGAAGAAGCACCACGCCGTGCTGGCTCCGGAATTCGCTGCGGAGCTGAAGGAATACGGGCGCATCTATATGTACCGCTTCCGCCCGGAGGAGCCGATGCACGCGCGACCGATCGGGCAGTATCCTGCGCAATGCAAGCAGGCCGCGGCCATCATGCTGATGATCCAGAACAACCTGGATCCCGCCGTGGCGCAGCACCCTCACGAGCTGATCACCTATGGCGGCAATGGCGCGGTGTTCCAGAACTGGGCGCAGTGCCGGCTCACGATGAAGTACCTCAGCGAGATGACCGAGGAGCAGACGCTGGTGATGTACAGCGGCCATCCGCTCGGGCTTTTCCCCAGCAACAAAGAAGCTCCGCGCGTGGTGGTGACCAACGGCATAGTGATCCCCAACTACAGCAGTCCCGATGATTGGGAGCGCATGAACGCGTTAGGTGTGTCGCAGTACGGCCAAATGACCGCCGGCAGCTACATGTATATCGGTCCGCAGGGGATCGTGCATGGAACAACGATCACGGTATTGAACGCCTGCCGCATGCTCCCTCATCCCCCGGCCCCTTCTCCCGGGGAGAAGGGGAGCCGTAGGATCTTCGTGACATCCGGACTCGGCGGCATGAGTGGCGCACAACCCAAGGCGGGCAACATCGCCGGCGTGGTGACGATCTGCGCGGAGGTGAACGGCGCAGCAGCGCACAAACGTCAAAGCCAATGCTGGGTGGATGAGGTGATCGAAGACGTGGACGACTGCATCGATGCTGCGTTGGCTTGGCAGAAGAAGGGTGAAGCGCACAGCATCGCCTTCCTCGGCAATGTGGTGGACCTGTGGGAACGCATGGCGGAACGTAAGATCCACGTGGACCTTGGCAGCGATCAGACCAGCCTGCACAATCCGTGGGCGGGAGGCTACTACCCGGTGGGCCTCAGCTACGAGGAGAGCAATGCGCTGATGGTGAAGGATCCCGCAACTTTCAAAAAGCGCGTGGAGGAAAGCTTGAAGCGGCAGGTGAAGGCGATCAATGTGCTCACCGGCGAGGGCATGTACTTCTTTGATTATGGCAACGCATTCCTGCTGGAGAGCAAGCGCGCCGGTGCGGACATCGGTGGCAAGAACGGCGAAGAGTTCCGGTACCCGAGCTACGTGGAAGACATCATGGGGCCGATGTGCTTCGACCATGGTTTCGGGCCGTTCCGATGGGTATGCACCAGCGGTGATCCGAAGGACCTCGCCATCAGCGACCGCATCGCCGGTGATGTATTGGAAGCGATGCTGAAGGACGCACCTCCAGAGATCCATCAGCAGATCGCGGACAACCTGCACTGGATCCGCAACGCGCATCAGAACAAGCTCGTGGTAGGCAGCCAGGCGCGCATCCTCTATGCCGATGCGGAAGGACGCATCCGCATCGCCGAAGCGTTCAACAACGCGATAAAGAGCGGTGAGGTCAGCGCGCCTATTGTACTTGGCCGTGACCACCATGACGTGAGCGGCACCGACAGTCCATACCGCGAGACGAGCAACATCCGCGATGGCAGCCGCTTCACCGCAGACATGGCCGTGCAGAATTTCGTGGGCGATGCCTTCCGTGGCGCCACATGGATCAGTCTGCACAACGGTGGCGGCGTGGGCTGGGGCGAAGTGATCAACGGCGGTTTCGGCATGGTGCTGGAC
>JBEPUG010000188.1:0-5903 GCA_041691695.1 Flavobacteriales bacterium | reverse complement strand
TTGCCAGGCGACCGCATCGAGGTCTACGATATCACCGGCAAGCTGCTTGTGCGCGCCCAAGCCGGAGCGGACCGACTTTCCGTTCCTCTTCCCCTGTTGTCTGCTGGCCTGCTGCTGGTGCGCCTTCAACGTCAAGGCAGGTTGTATTCCACGCGGATCGCTGCAACCCCTTAAGCACTTTCGCCTCCCGAGTGCTTCGGCTTCCGCGTGTAGGACTTTTTGCTCTTCTCTACCTTCTCGCGGAAACGCCCGTCCAGCGCGCCTTGCTCCTTGCGCTCCTCACGCACGGCGGCCTGCTCGATCTGCAGGAGTTCCTTCTTGGTGATGCGCTTCTTGGCCATCCGTAGTCAAATTCGACCGCAAAGGTCCGATACCTATCGGACGCGGAGAACGCAAAGAATACAAAGATCTTGTCTCTACACTTTCGGCGCCTTGTACAACGGCACCGTGCTGCACGGCTCGCCGAACATCAGGCACTTCACTACCAGCAACAGCTTAGCAGAAAGCTCCACGTAGGCGTTCAACGGCACGGGCAGTTTGCTACAACCCTTCACCACGATGCGTGTGCCGCGATAGGGTTCCACATCCAACTGCTGCACAAAGCGCGTGAACACCGCACGTTCCAATTGCTCGGCATCGCCTTGCGTTACGAAAGCAGCGTAGGGTTGCAGATATGTTGCCACCAGCATGTAGGCCCAAGTGGGAATGATCGCGTCAACGGAGCAATTGACCGTGACAAGCTTGCCCTTGTACTGGGCCCAATCATGGTCTTTCAGGAATGCACGAAAGTCTTTTTCCTTCAACGCAATGCCTTCCCACAATAGCGGCGCGATATCGAAGACCATGCGTTCTCCCTGCGGATACAGATCTTCCAGGTCCAAGGTTTGGAGACCGCTGGAAGCGACCTTGTTGTAAATGGGACTATCCTCACTCATTGATCTGCGTTGCGTTACCGTTGCGTCGTAGCGGTTCGGTTTTTACATGAACCCCAATTCCAACTGCGCCGCCTCGCTCATCATACTGCGGTCCCAAGCAGGCTCGAAGGTGAGCTCCACCTTGGCGCCGCTCGCGCCCATGGTCTCCGCCACCTTCTCTTCCACTTCACCGGGCAGGGTTCCCGCCACAGGACAGGCCGGACTGGTCAAGGTCATCTTGATATAGATACTCGCGTCATCGCGCACCACCACATCGTAGACCAGACCCAGCTCGTAGATGTCCACGGGGATCTCCGGGTCATAGATCGTCTTGAGCGTCATGATCACGCGCTCCTCCAGTTGCTTCTTCTCTTCGTTGGTCATTTCAGGGTACCGCAGGTACGGGGGTGTTGTCCTATGTCTTTTGTCTTATGTCCTATGACGGGCCTCAGGCATAAGACATAGGACATAAGACAAAAATGTATCTCCGATAAGTTCATTTCGTGGAATAAGCCAGTGCATAGCGTTTCATCTGGTCCAGCATGGCTACCAGGCCGTTGCTGCGATTCGGCGAGAGGTGCTCCCGCAGACCGATCCGGTCGATGAAGGTGAGCGGCGTGCCCATGATCTCCTTCGGCGTGCGGTCGTTCAATACGCGCACCAGCAGCGCTATCAATCCTTTGGTGATCATCGCGTCGCTGTCCGCTGTGAAATGAACTGCCTCTCCCCGAGGCTCAGCGGTAAGCCATACGCGGCTCTGGCATCCGCGCACGAGATTCTCTTCGGTCTTGAATTCAGGGGCGATCAATGGCAGTTCCTTGCCCAGCTCGATCAACTGCTCATAGCGGTCCTGCCAATCGCCGAGCATCGCGAACTCGTCCACGATCTCTTGTTGGGCTTGTTCCAATGTCGTATCCATCATCGCAGCATCTTCACCGCCTTCTTCGTCGCGGCAACCATTACATCCACTTCGGCGATCGTATTGAATGGTGCGAAGCTGGCCCGTGTGGTCCCGCTCAGGCCGAAGCGTTCCATCAGCGGTTGCGTGCAGTGGTGGCCCGTGCGCACCGCGATGCCCTGTTGGTCCAGCAACGTGCCGAGGTCGTAGTGGTGAACACCCTCGATGACGAAGCTGATCACGCCTACTTTCTCTTTCGCTCTGCCGATGATGCGCAGACCGTCGATGGCGAGAAGCTCTTTGGTGGCATGAACCAGCAGTGCATGTTCGTGCGCAGCCATGGCGCTGAGGTCGTAGTCCTGCATCCAACGCACCGCTTCACCCAAGCCGATGATACCTGCGATGTGCGGCGTGCCGGCCTCGAACTTGAAGGGCAGCTTGGCATAGGTCGTCTTCTCAAAGGTGACCTGATCGATCATCTCGCCGCCGCCTTGCCACGGTGGCATTTGTTCCAACAGTTCCTCGCGTCCGTAGAGCACACCGATGCCGGTGGGCGCGTGCATCTTGTGTCCGCTGAAGGCATAGAAGTCGCAGCCGAGGTCCTGCACATCCACGGACAAATGCGCGATGGCCTGCGCGCCGTCCACCACGGTGATGATGCCGCGCTTCTTCGCTTCCGCGATCAGTTCCTTGATCGGATTGATCGTGCCAAGTGTGTTGCTGACGTGGGAGATCGCGAGGATCTTGGTGCGATCAGTAAACGCGTTGTCATTCCGGGCTTGACCCGGAATCGCGGAAATGTCCAGCTCCCCGGAATCCGTGATGGGGATCACCTTCAGCTTCGCTCCATAGCGCTCACAAGCCAGTTGCCACGGGACGATGTTCGCGTGGTGCTCCATGCCGCTGATGAGCACTTCGTCGCCCTTCGTCAGCAGCAATTGCCCGAGGCTGTTGGCCGCGAGATTGAGGCTCGCCGTGGTGCCACTGGTGAAGATCACCTCGTGCGCATGCTTCGCATTGATGTGCGCGCGGACGGTCTCGCGTGCAGCTTCCTGCGCGTCCGTGGCCAACGTGCTCAACGTGTGTACACCGCGATGCACGTTCGCATTGATCGTTGCGTAGTAGGCGCTCTCCGCCTTGATCACGCGGCGCGGCTTCTGGCTGGTGGCGGCGTTGTCGAAGTACACCAGCGGCTTGCCATGCACCAGCTCTTTCAAGATCGGAAACTGCGCACGGATCTCTTCCACATCAAATTCCTTGCGGAGGACCGTGTCGGCATTCGTGTTCAAAGCGCTTCGAGTTTCGCGTCGATCATTCCTTCCAGATGCTTCCGCCAATCCGCATTCGCGATGCGCTCGAGCACATCGGTCATAAAGGCGTGCGACATCATGCGTCGTGCTTCAGCCTCGCTCACACCACGGGAACGGAGATAGAAGATCGCCTGCTCGTCCATACGGCCGATGGTGCAACCGTGGCTGCACTTCACATCATCGGCGTAGATCTCCAGCTCAGGCTTCGAGAACACGCGGGCATCATCGCCTTGGAGGATGTTCGCATTGCTTTGGTAGGCGCGGGTGCGCTGGGCATCGGGCTTCACGAAGACCTTACCGTTGAAGACGCCCGTGGCCCTCCCTGCTACAATGCCCTTGTAGAGTTCGTCGCTCGTGCAGTCCGGCACATCGTGGCCGATGTAGCTATGGTTGTCGCAGTGCGCGTTGCCGTCCAGCAGGTACACGCCGTTCAGTTCGGCATGCGCCTCGGGGCCGGCCAGTGAGACGTTCAGCTCATTCCGCACCAGAGTACCATACAGCGTTGTTGTGTCTATGCTGAAGCGGCCCTTGGAACCGATCGTCACACTATCAACATTGATATCGGCTGGTCCATCCGCCTCGTTTTGCAGGAGATGCAACGTGAGGCTGGCACCTTCGCCCACCGCGCTTTCGCGGATGCCATTCACCAATGATGTGGAGGTTTCGCCGATGGCGATGTGCTCAACGATCACTTCCACTTCGGAGCCTTCGTGCAACATGAAGAGGTCGCGCGGCTGGATCAGCATCGGGGCAGCACCCTTCTCGCCGATCGTGATGCGCAGGATGTGGATCGGTTTGCTCGTCTTCGATCCTTTGGTGGCGAGGATGATGAGACCATCGGTAGGTGCGGCGGTATTCATCGCCGTGAACAGGCGGGCACCGATCGGTGCGATGTGACCGTAGTGTGCTTTCAACGGACCATGACCAAGATGGTGCGTGATGCTGTCGATCACAACGCCTTTGTCGGCTTTCAGGTCATCGCTGAGGTCCGGGCGGAAGTGGCCATTGACGAAGACCACGCGGGTTGCTGCAAACGGCAAGCGTGCTGGGAGCTCCACAGGATCAGGCGCCACAGGTGCAACGTAATTCTCGGTGAAGAGCTTGGTGACACGCGTGTACTTCCACTTCTCGGCACGGCGATCAGGGATCGGCAGTTCACGGACCAGCGCCAACGCTTCGGCAGCGCCGGGCCATGTGCTTCCTTCCATAGCGGATAGCACGGTGACCTTTGGATCGATCAATGTTTCAGTGCTCATCCTTCACCCAATCATATCCGCGTTCCTCCAGCTCCAGCGCCAGCTCCTTCGGGCCGCTTTTGATGATCTTACCATCGGCCATCACATGCACCACATCGGGGATGATGTAGTCCAGCAAGCGCTGATAGTGCGTCACCACGATGAAGGCGTTGTTGGCGCTGCGCAGCTTGTTCACGCCGCCAGCCACAATGCGCAAGGCGTCGATGTCCAGGCCGCTGTCGGTCTCGTCTAGGATGCCGAGCTTGGGTTCGAGCATCGCCATCTGGAAGATCTCGTTGCGCTTCTTCTCACCACCGCTGAAGCCCACGTTCAGGTTGCGGTTCATCAGCGCGGGATCCATCTCCACCAGCTTGGCACGTTCGCGGACGAGCGCGAGGAAATCCTTGCCGCCGAGTTCCGCTTCGCCATTGGCCTTGCGCTTCTCATTCAATGCGGTGCGCAGGAAATTCATGTTGCTCACCCCGGGGATCTCCACCGGATATTGGAAGGCGAGGAAAATGCCTTTCCATGCGCGGACTTCCGGGGCCAGATCCAGCAGGTTTTCGCCTAGGTAACTCACGCTACCGCTTGTGACCTCGTATTCGGAACGGCCCACGAGCACATTGGCCAGCGTGCTCTTGCCGCTGCCGTTCGGCCCCATGATGGCGTGTATTTCGCCGGCCTTCACCTCGAGGTTGAGGCCTTTCAAGATTTCCTTGCCTTCGATACGGGCGTGGAGGTTTTCGATCTTCAACATTTCAATTTTTCATCTTGTCGACCCTGTGGGTCGACGCTTCATCAATCTATCCGACAGATCCTTCCAGCGATACCGCCAACAGCTTCTGCGCTTCCACGGCGAACTCCATCGGCAGCTGGTTCAGCACGTCCTTGCAGTAGCCATTCACGATAAGGCTCACGGCCTTTTCCGGCGGGATGCCGCGTTGGTTCAAGTAGAAGAGCTGGTCTTCTCCGATCTTGCTCGTAGTGGCTTCATGCTCCACGATCGCGCTCGCGTTCTCGCATTCGATATACGGGAAGGTGTGCGCGCCACAGCGGTCGCCGAGCAGGAGTGAATCGCACTGGCTGTGATTGCGTGCTCCCTTGGCGCCCTTGCCGATCTTCACCAGGCCGCGGTAGCTGTTGTTGCTCTGGCCCGCGCTGATGCCCTTGCTCACGATGGTGCTCTTGGTGCCCTTGCCGATGTGGGTCATCTTGGTGCCCGTGTCGGCCTGCTGCTTGAATTTGGTAAGTGCCACGCTGTAGAACTCACCCACGCTGTAATCGCCCTTCAGCACGCAGCTCGGATACTTCCACGTGATAGCACTGCCCGTCTCCACCTGCGTCCAGCTGATCTTGCTGCGGTCACCCAAGCACATCCCGCGCTTGGTGACGAAGTTGTAGACACCGCCTACGCCGTTCTCGTCGCCAGGATACCAGTTCTGCACGGTGCTGTACTTGATCTCCGCATCCTTCATCGCGACCAGTTCCACCACGGCTGCGTGCATCTGATTCTCGTCGCGCATGGGAGCGGTGCAACCTTCGAGAT
>JBEPUG010000187.1:0-5962 GCA_041691695.1 Flavobacteriales bacterium | reverse complement strand
CTGCGAGGGTGCGCTGCTGATCGTGGATGCGACCCAAGGCATCCAAGCACAGACCATCAGCAATCTATACCTCGCCCTCGAGCACGACCTGGAGATCATCCCTGTGCTGAACAAGATGGACCTGCCCAGCGCCAACCCGGAGGAGGTGAAGGACCAGATCGTGGACCTGCTGGGCTGCCGCCGTGAGGAGATCATGGCGGCCAGCGGAAAGACCGGGGTCGGCGTGGATATGATCCTGGAGGCCATCGTGGCGCGCGTCCCCGCACCGAAAGGCGATCCCGCCGCACCGTTGCAGGCGCTCATCTTCGATAGCGTCTTCAATTCCTTCCGTGGCATCATCGCTTACTTCCGCGTAATGAACGGTACCATCCGCAAAGGTGAGAAGGTGAAGTTCTTCAACACCGGCGTGGTGTATGACGCGGACGAGATCGGCGTGCTGAAGATGGACCTCTTGCCGAAACCGCAATTGAGCGCGGGCGACGTGGGCTACATCATCAGCGGTATCAAGACCGCCAGCGAGGTGAAGGTGGGCGACACCATCACGCACTTGGCACGGCCCTGCGCGGAAGGCATCAAAGGATTCGAGGACGTGAAACCGATGGTGTGGGCGGGGATCTTCCCGGTGGAGACGGACGAATACGAGGAGCTGCGCGATGCCATGGAGAAGCTGAAGCTGAACGACGCCAGCCTCACGTGGACGCCCGAAAGCAGCGCTGCGCTGGGCTTCGGTTTCCGCTGTGGCTTCCTCGGCCTGCTGCACATGGAGATCATCCAAGAGCGGCTCGAGCGTGAGTTCAACATGACGGTGATCACCACCGTGCCCAACGTGGGTTACATCGTCACCAAGAGCGATGGTGAAGTGATGAACGTCCACAATCCCAGCGAGCTGCCGGAAGTGAGCCGCATCGAGAAGATCGAGGAGCCTTACATCAAGGCTCAAGTGATCACCAAGAGCGAGTACATCGGGGCGATCATGACCTTATGCATCGAGAAGCGCGGTCTTTTGGTGGATCAGCACTACCTCACCACGGACCGCGTGGAGCTCACCTTCGAGCTACCCTTAGGCGAAGTCGTATTCGACTTCTTCGACAAGCTGAAGAGCATAAGCCGCGGTTACGCCAGCTTCGACTATCATCCGATCGGTTTCAAAGAAAGCGACCTCATCAAGTTGGACATCCTATTGAACAGCGAGAAAGTGGACGCGCTCAGTGCTTTGATCCACCGGGACCATGCGCACGAACTCGGCAAGAAGATGTGCAGCAAGCTGAAGGAACTCCTCCCGCGGCAGCAGTTCGACATCCCGATCCAAGCCGCCATCGGTGCGAAGATCGTGGCCCGCGAAACGGTGAAGGCGTTGCGCAAGGACGTTACGGCGAAGTGCTACGGCGGCGATATTTCGCGCAAGCGCAAACTGCTGGAGAAACAGAAGGAGGGGAAGAAGCGCATGCGCTCCGTGGGCTCGGTGGAGATCCCGCAGGAAGCCTTCTTGGCGGTGTTGAAGTTGGATTGAGCAGTTCCTCCACGTGCGCGTGTAGCACACATCGCATTGCGGGTCCAGGGATGTATGATGAAGCGTAATGATCAACGCAACAGTACACGAGCGGTCATCGACAGTCCTGTTCGTGGATCGTAGACCCGGACCATATACAGTCCATCAGCGAGGTCGCCGCAAGCCAGATGGATCATGTGATCGCCTTGCCCGCGCCAGCTGCGCACCTTGCGGCCACTGGAGTCGATGAACTCGATCTCAGAATTGACCGAGATCTCTTCTGAACTGAGCAAGGTCAGATCTCCTGCTGTCGGATCTGGAAAGAGCTGGAGTGTGTTCTGATCCGAGGTAGCGATGTTGGTGCTGGTCATGTCAAATGGGTCGCTCTGGGATACACAGCCATACGTGTTCGTGATCTCCACGCTGTAGATCCCTGCATTGGTAAAAGAGAATTGCTGGTCCGTCGCTCCCGGGATCGCTATCCCATCGATAAACCATTGGAAGTGCACTCCATTGCTGGCTTGGAACTGGTCGATCCCCGACCACGTCAGTGTTGCATGGAAGAAGCTGCAGTCCACCAAAGTATTAACGGTCTCATTGGTCTGGACCGGTAGGTTTTGATCGAAATAGATGGACGCACTGTTGGTGATCACTGTCCCATGGGTGGCATCAGGACCGAGCTCTACGCTGTAGGAGACGAAGCCTTGGCTGCCAAGCTGGTCGGCACCGCTGTCCGGCAGCTGAATGCCATCGAAATGGAACTCCAAGGAACCGGACCCCGAGACCGCGATACTGGTCAATGGGTGAGAGGAAGCCAGTACCTCTACGCTGGAGGCGTCCAGCGATGGATCCAGTTGGTCCAAGATCATTACCTGGTAGGCCGTATCGGTGCCGGTATTTTGGAAATGGATGGTGTATGTGAGCTTTTCCGTTGTGACCGGGACCGCTCCGGCGGGGCCATATCCCGTGGGTTGCACTTCCTTGTAATTGGGGTCATAGGAACAGTTCAACGGCGCCACGATACTGTCCAGGAATACCTGTTGGTCCACACCGTCGACCCCGTGTGCATGCACGGTCGCCAAGCTTCTTATGGTATCTCCCGCGAATTCCGGACCGGGGTTCTGCAACGCGATATGCAGGTCTATCTGCCCTAGCGAACTCAACGAGGGGATCGACCAATAGGCGGTGCCGTTCACAAGCGAATCCGCTGAAGGAGTGCAGGACAGGATGGTGAACGCAGTATCCACATGGGCCACGACATGCACATCCGTGAGAGATGCTCCTATGTTGTGCAATAGTATCCGTTGCGCGCTGGTGCCATGGCACTTTGGGGCGATGGCGATGTAGTCGCCGCTCATGACCAACGTATCGTTCACAGGGGCCAGCCCAAAGTTGAGCCCTGTGTACAACGAGTCATTCCCGCCGAACGCAAGAGCATAGTTGGAAGGGCTGCTGCTGACCTGCCACCACGGCCATGAGCTGAAGGCGGATAACGTGCAAGCAGTATCCGCTCCCGTATAGCTGTACCCACCATCTGAATTGCTCAAAAGGTATCCGCCTTGAGGCTGGACCTGTATCCCGGCATATGGGAACGGAGGCTCGGTGCCGTCCTGAACGCCGTTGCCATTCAGGTCGGCGAAGATCGTTCCCTCCGCACCGTACGGGTGCGGACTTAAGTTCTCCAACCATCCGCACCAAGAAGAATAGGTCGACCCGGAATAGATCATGACATCCGGATCGCCATCCCCGTCAACATCCTCCGCATGGATACTTCCGATCGCATCAGGAAGTGTCGCGATGGTCACGGTCTGAAAGGAGGTGGCCCCACCCTGATTCCGCAACCAGTACAAGTTATGCTGCAATTGTTTCGCCACCAGTAGATCCTGCCATCCATCGCCATCCAGGTCCACCATGTCCATGGCAGTGCCCATGCCCGCCACAGGGATCGTATCGGGAACGAAATTTCCACTGCCATCATTCACGAACCATATCATACCTATCGCGAGGGCGGAACGCACAATGTCCTGGTCCCCGTCCCCATCCAGATCGCCCGTGATAAGGGTCTCGGTATCGGATCCACCCGTAGAGATCACTTGCCGGGGTCCCAGATTGCCAGATCCCTCGTTCGGGAACCATGCCAGTTTATTGTCACCTATGCTTGACATATAGATCACGTCGAGATTCCCGTCTCCGTTCAGGTCCGCCAGCCGGATCTCGAAAGCGGATACGGCATTGGCGATCAAATGCTTTGTAAAGGGTGTGCCGTCACCATGGTTTTCATACCAGTAGAGTGCTGCTCCTTGCTCTTCAGCGGCGACAATGTCCAGGTCGCCATCATTATCCAGATCACCTATGCGCAAGCAGCTGTAGGGGTCAAGTCCACCTGTTGAGCAGATGGTGGTAAGTTGTCCATACCAACCGTCGCCTCCATTCAGCGCCAAGCGGGCGTACACACCACCGTATACACAATCGAGGTCCCCGTCATTGTCAGCGTCAATAAGACAGAACGGTCCGGATGCCCCGCGTCCCACGAGGATCTGTTGCTTCCCCCACGTCCCATCGGGAAGTCGTGGATACCAAGTGACCCGGGTGTCGCTGGTCCCCACCCAATCGGCCAGCCCGTCACCATTCATGTCCCTGAGCGACATCTCCGCAATACTCTGCGAATTGATCAGCAAGGGGCGTCCAAAGCCTCCCGCGCTATCTTGGAAGAAAACACCGACCGTTCGCGGTATGCTATAGGCCACCACGATATCGGGGATCTGATCGCCGTTCAGGTCCGCCGCATCCATGGACACTCCATAGTGGAGGTCCAATGAACCCGCAGGTAGCTGAATACCGTTCCCAAACGTCCCAGTACCTGAGTTCAAGCAAAGCGATGGGGTCGACTCGCCCATACTGCCAAGAAGCAGATCCGGATATCCATCGTTGTTCACGTCGCTTACTGCCGGCGTCCCTTGGTCCTGCGCACCTGTAGCAGCGTAGATATGCGTGGGGAATGCCCCACTTGCATCGTTCAGATACCAGGTAAAGGCGCTCTGGTAAGGAGATGAAACGCCAATGTCCATATCGCCGTCGAGATCGACATCGGCGATTGTGAATTGACCTTGGAGGTAGGTCTGCTGGATGACGGTTTGGGGAGGCGTAAAGATGCCGTTGCCCGAATTCTGATACCAGTAGATCTTCCTCGGCTCGATGCCATTACCCAGATCGGACGCGACTACATCCAGAGTGCCGTTGCCATCCAGGTCCCCCAAGCGTACGGTACCCAGATGTTGCATAGTATCCACAAGAACTTGAGCCGTTCCGAAGACGCCGTTACCATTGTTCGCATACCATGCGATCCTGCCCGCCCCCAGGTCGTATTCCAAACCGGCGAGGACATCCACATCCCCATCCCCATCGATATCACCCACATCCAGGATCGTTCCTCCATCCATACCTGAGATCTGCTGCGGAGGACCGAACAAGCCCCCACCTAAATTCTCCAGCCAGGCCGTAAGCTTGGGATTGGCAGCCAGCGAATCGATGTAAGTTTCCGATACCCCGCCGATCACAAGGTCGAGGTCGCCGTCCCCGTCGAGGTCCACGGGATGTATGGAACAAATACCTGGATAGGTAGCGATCAACACTGGAGGTGCGAAAGCGCCAGTCCCGTCATTTGCGAAGAAGTTCAGTTCATTATTCCCGTCGCTGGCGACGAGGATATCCTGATCGCCATCACCATCCACATCCATGCACTTGACCGCGCTGGGCAGATCCGCCCATGTCTCATTGACGGTATGCAGCGCACCGAATTGGGCGCGGCTTGTAGAAGCCAAGGAACAGGCCACGCAAAAGAGCAAGAAGTAGCGCATGAGAGGTGGAACTACAAATGTCTGGCAATACTACCAAAGCAAGCCAGAAGCAGTGGTACGTTGATGATGGGTGCAAGACCCCGTCGATAAGAAGAGATGGTTAAATTGACTTCACATGCGCTGGAACATCCACGAAAGGTCCCAGCGGAGAAGTCCGGACCTTTTATGTGTGGCTTGTAACCTTTCTACAGCTCCCGCATCCAATGCATGTCACCAAAACCATACTGACATCATGAAAAACACCTCATCCCTTCTTCAACGGAGCGCGACCCTCTTCGCGCTGTCCGCTTTCCTTTACGCGGGCGCTTTCGCACAGGATGCCCCGAAACTCAACGATGCCCAGATCGCACACGTGGCGGTGACGGCGAACCAGATCGATGTGGACTACGCGGCGATCGCCAAGGAAAAGTCCACCAACAAGGACGTGCTCCAATTCGCGAAGAATATGGCCACGGACCACACGGGCGTGATCAAGCAGGCCACAGCACTTGTGGCCAAACTGAAGGTGACACCCGAAGACAATGCGGTGAGCCAGTCGCTGAAGGCAGGCGAAGTGAAGACCGAGAAGATGCTGCGTTCCTTGAAGGGGAAAGCATTCGACAAGGCCTACATCGAC
>JBEPUG010000186.1:0-6035 GCA_041691695.1 Flavobacteriales bacterium | reverse complement strand
ACGACCCTTATGTGGGAACCATTTTCGATTTTAAGTGAAAGACCTATATGACCTGTGACCTTCAGGACCCGGACTGTACCGGCTATGTGGGTTTTCTGCGCTGGGATTGTATCAACTGGGAACACGTGCCCGGTTGGGACAACCTCTTGGAATCACCCTATGACATCAGCATTCACAACGATACCCTGTATGTGGCTGGTGGTTTCCGAACGAACGAGGGTGGTCCTGGCAACCTTGTGGCCGCATTCGACGGTGTGAACTGGAGCGATATGGGGGGTGGCCTTGAATACACCTTCGCCCCAAACTCGGGTTTTGCGTGGGATCTCGAATGGTTCCATGGGGAATTGTGGGTCTGCGGCCTCTTTAACCGTGCAGGAGGCATCCCGGCCAACAGCATCGCCCATTGGGACGGCCACCGGTGGTGTGTACCTCCGGGGGTATTCCGGCAGAGCAACTACAACTACTTGTCCACATTGGAGGACATGGCCGTGTGGCGGGACAGCCTGTATGTGTGCGGTAGCATAGCCTATCTCGACTGGCAGCCTGCATATCAGGTTGCTCAATGGATCGGTGGGGATGCAGTGGAGGATTGCAGCACAGTCGGCATTCTTGAAGAGAATGCGCAAATGGGCCATTTGACCGCAACCCCATTGCCCGGCGGAACCACATGGTCAGTGCATTTACCACATTCCGGGAATTGGGTATTGGAAGCGTATGATGACGTAGGCCGACGGATACGCCGTATGGAGATGATCGGCGACGCATTGAAACTGGATCTCACGGCAGAAAGACCTGGTATGTATGTGCTTCGGGCCCGTTCTACCGATGGGGCAAGCTGCCAAACCAAACTGTTGAATCCATGAAGCGCCTCCCTTTCTTCCTCCTCATTATGTGTATGGGCGCGGTGGCGCAAGCTCAGTATTGGAAGGCCGTGGGCATGGGCGTCAGTACCATCGGCTTAGGGGTGGAATCGCAAGTGCAATGTCTCTATGGTGATACCGTCTTGGACCGCCTCTTGGCAGGAGGCATCTTTTATAAGATCTTGAATGAGGAGGATACCGTATGGGCTTATGGCCAAGCTGCTTGGAATGGCGAGCGCTGGGACAGCTTGGCCACACGCATATCGGGTGGGATGCCGGAAACGTATTGGTTCCTTCGTTACCATGGCCACCTCTATGCCTGCGGGAATTTCGGCTTCATGACACCGGAAGGTTACAACAGGAACTTCGCCCGGCTGAATGAGCAGACATTGCAGTGGGAGGCATTGGAATGCCTGAACACATTGCCCAGCGGCTTGACCACGCTGGTGCCCAAGGAACCGCAAGACACTTTGTACGCTACGGGCTATGACGGAGCCTTGTGCGACCAGTTCCCCCCTACTTGCGTGTACGGCTACGATGGCACTTCCTTCCATCGCTGGGCGCCTTTCGACCAGATCCCCGTGCTTCCCAACCGCTATGTCTCCTTCATCTTCAAATACAAGGACAAGACCTACATGGCCGGGGCCTTCTCCGATCCAACGGGTCCGGGCGTGACGAGTTTCCTCCGCTGGAACGGCACGGCCTGGGAGCATGTGCCCGGCTGGAACAACCTCTTGGCCTCCATCTTGGACTATAGTATTCGCAATGACACCTTATACGTGGCGGGTAATTTCACCATGGACACCGGAGGCCCCGGAAATCTCGTGGCCAGCTTCGATGGGGAACAATGGAACGACATGGGTGGAGGCCTCCATTGTGAGGACTGTCCGATAGAGAATTCGGTCAATGACCTGCAATGGTTCCATGGGGAACTTTGGGCGTGCGGCGTATTCGACCGTGCCATGGACATGTCCGCCCTTGGCATCGCCAAATGGAACGGCCATGGCTGGTGTGTGCCCCCCGGCGTTTTCTCCGATCCTGTCTTGCTGGATATGGCCGTCTGGCGGGATAGCCTTTATGTATGCGGGTCTATCATCGCTATCGATGGTGCCCCGGTACGCCAAGTGGCGCAATGGATCGGTGGTGATGCGGTGGGCGAGTGCAGTACAGTGGGCATTCATGAGGTGGAAAGAAACAGTACAGCCCTATCGGTGACCTCGCTGCCTGACCCCGGCGAATGGAATGTTCAGCTACCAAAAGCGGGCAACTGGTCGGTGGCCGCCTATGACGCCATGGGGCAAGCGGTGGGCAACTGGCACACCAACAGCAACAAGCTGGTGATCGACCTTGGCTCGCAAGCAAAGGGCATCTATGTGTTGCGGGCAAGCTTGCCCACAGGTGATGTCCGCAGCGCGAGGCTCGTCCAGCCCTGAAGCGCTTGGTATTGTGGACCGGCTCCTTCCCATTGCGCAACAACGCGCTTTCTTTGCGGCCCTTTAGCACCTATGGGTAGGCGAGACACGATCATCCTGGAGAACATTCCCATCAGCGGATGGGGCGCGAATGGAAAGGCCTTGGCCAAGGTGGATGGGCTCGTCGTGTTCATTACCGGCGCGGTGCCCGGCGACGTTGCCGACCTGCGTGTGACGAGGAAGAAGAAGTCCTACATGGAAGCCGAGGTCCAGCGCCTTGTTGCGCCATCCCCGGACCGCGTCCAGGCTTTCTGCAAGCATTTCGGCACCTGCGGTGGATGCAAATGGCAGGACCTCTCCTACCCGATGCAGGTCCACTACAAGCGCCAAGAAGTGATCGACAGTTTGCAACGTTTGGGCGGATTGGAACTGCCGGATGTACCGCCCACGATCGTTTCGCCCAGCACGCGCTTCTACCGGAACAAGCTGGAATACACGTTCAGCAACTACCGCTGGTTCACCAAAGAGGAGATCGGCCAAGGCGATGAATTCGTGGACCGCAACGCCTTGGGCTATCACATCCCGGGGCGTTTCGACAAGGTTTTCGATGCGACCGAATGTTGGCTGCAACCCGCGCCCAGCGACGCGATCCGGAATTTCATCCGCGCGTATTCCAAGGAACATCAACTCGGATTCTATGACATCCGTGGACATCAGGGCTGGTTGCGCACGTTGACGATCCGCACCACGACCACCGGTGAACTCATGGTGCTGTTGTCCTTTGGTCATGAGGACGAAACGCCGCGAACGGCCTTGCTCACGGCGATCCAGCATGCATTCCCGGAGATCACCTCGCTGCTCTGGTGCATCAACCCGAAGAATAACGATACCATCTGGGACCTCGATATCAACGTCTTCCATGGGCGGGACCATATCGTTGAAGAGTTGCTCGATGAAGGCCATCCACCGTTGCGATTCCGGATCGGTGCGAAGAGTTTCTTCCAAACCAATCCCGAGCAGACGCAGGTGATGTACGAGTTGGTGCGCAAGCTGGCTGGCCTCACCGGTGAGGAGAAGGTCTACGACCTCTACTGCGGCGCCGGCAGCATCTCGCTTTTTCTCGCCCGACATTGCAAGGAAGTGATCGGCGCGGAGATCGTACCGGAATCGGTGGCGGACGCCTTCGCTAACGCGGAACGGAACGGCATCACGAATACGACCTTCGAGTCCGGCGACCTGAAGGACCTGCTGAATGCGGACTTCATCGCGCGGCACGGAAAGCCCGATGTGCTGGTGACCGATCCGCCGCGCGCCGGCATGCACGAGGCGGTGGTGGCACGGATCCGCGAAATGGCGCCGCAACGGATCGTCTACGTGAGTTGCAATCCGGCCACGCAGGCACGCGACCTGGCCTTGCTGAAGGACATGTATCGCATTACGCATGTGCAGCCGATGGATATGTTCCCGCATACCTTCCACGTGGAGAACGTGGTGCGCTTGGAGCGGATCTGATAGCGGTCACAGCATCACTGCGAGGCTGCCAGTATTGGCAATGAACGGTTGGGCATGATACTTGGTCCCACGTGAGGCAACATAGCTCTTACGACCATGACAACCCTGTCCCGCATCACCGCCCGAACCCTATGGGCCACCGCCGCGCTCACGGTATTCCTCAGCGCGCAGGCTCAGGACACGCAGTCGAATGATTGGCCGGTGACCTTCACCTCCGATGGAAACCAAGTGCAGGTCTTTAAGCCACAACCGGAATCCTTCGACGGCACCAGCTTCACCGCCCGCGCCGCCGTTGCCTTGCAGCGTTCATCGGACAGCACGCCTGTATTCGGCGCCATCTGGGGAAATGGAATTCTTGAAGTGGATCGTGACAACCGTATGGGCAAGGTCACCACGTTCAAGGTGACCGATGCACGATTCCCAGGGATCACAGACCCCACTGAGATCACTGGCATCAAGGACATGCTTTCCACCGGCATAGTTCAAAACGCGCCACCCATCGCGATCGATTGGCTGGTGGCTGCGCTCGATGAGGAAAAAGAGAGCACCAGTTCCTATGACAATACGCCGCCGCAGATCATCTACACCGAGAAGCCGAGCATCTTGGTCTATATCGATGGCACACCGATCTATCAAACACTGAAGGATACCAAGACCGGCGGCGGTGATCCCGTTTATGAGACGAGCGGAAAACCCGTGGATCGTGTAACGAACACGCCGTTCTTGATGGTGCGTCCACAAGGCGGCGATAACTGGCTATATGGTTCCGGCCTGTGGTACTCGGCGAAGGATATCAATGGCCCTTGGACGTATCAGAAAGATGCTCCGGACTATCTGCAGAAGCTGGCGCAGCAAGTGGATACGGTTCCCGCCGCCACACCTGACGCGAACGCCATCATCCCAGAAGTGGTGGTGACCACGAAGCCTGCGGTCCTGTTGGACCTGAACGGCAAGCCACGGATGCAGCCGTTCGATAACACCTCGTTGATGTATGTGACGAACACCAACAAGGACCTTTTCTTGGACATCCCTACCCAAGAGTACTACCTCTTGGCATCCGGCAGGTGGTATGCCACGAAGGACCTGTCCAATGGTCCCTGGCGCTATGTCGCATCCAGTGATCTGCCCGCTGATTTCGCCAAGGTGCCGGAAGGATCTCCCAAGGATGGTATCCTCTCCCATGTGGCCGGCACCGACGCTGCACGCGAGGCTGTGCGCGACGCAAGTATTCCGCAGACCGCTCAGGTGGACCGCAGCACAGCCACGGTTACGGTCAACTACGATGGTGACCCACAGTTCCAGCAGATATCTGGTACCGATATCTACTCGGCACTGAACGCCAGCACCACGGTACTGCGCATCAATGGGCTCTATCATGTTTGCGATAATGCGGTCTGGTATGAGGGCAATACTCCGGACGGCCCTTGGACGGTGAGCATCTCAGTGCCTTCACAAGTGAATGAGATCCCGCCGAGCGACCCCGCATACCGGGTGCGATACGTCTACATCTACGACCATACTCCGGATCAAGTGTTCGTGGGCTATACGCCTGGCTATTTGGGCTCTTATGTAGAAGGCGGAACCGTGATCTATGGCACAGGATATTACTACCGTCCATGGCCGGGCTACTGGTATCCTAGGCCTTTCACATGGGGCTTCAATATGTATTACAATCCGTGGGTCGGCTGGGGATTCGGTCCTTCTTGGGGATACTCCTGGTTCTACCCCAGCTGGAACTACTATGGCTACGGATATGGCAACTACCACAATTCTTGGGGCTGGTGGGGGCCTTACGCCTACTGTCCGCGCGTGAACTATCATTCGCATGGATACTACGGCCATCGGCCTTCCATGAATGGTCAATACGGCGCCAGAGGGAGCAACGGCAACGAACAGAGCTACCGCCGTGGTTCGGACCTCTACACGAATCACCGCATGGCGGGCGTGAAGCCTTCCGAGGTACGCAGTACTACAGCATTCGGAACCCGGAACAAACAGGCCGAAGCGCGAATTGCGGGCAGGACGATGAAGCCTATCTCCGGCGATCACTTCACCGATAGCAAGGGGAATGTCTACCGGAACGACGGAGCGAAGACACAAGAATATCAAAGTGGTAAATGGGCGAACGTCGCTGCCCAGGGCAGGAATAACAACGCGAACGACAACAGCCTGTCACGCGACCATGCACCTGCGACCAATGGCCGTCCCGGCGTGGTGAACTCATCCTCCCCGGTCCAGCATCCTTCAACTC
>JBEPUG010000185.1:0-6067 GCA_041691695.1 Flavobacteriales bacterium | reverse complement strand
GGCAGGGACGGGACCTGTCCGACGCGTTTCTACGGAAGAGTCGAACGCAAGTTCCACTGGTCGAGAGTTCGGCGTTATTCATCGCCTCGACATTGCCATCTGTGGCCTATCCATGGCTTTTCCGTTGGAGGAACCCGCGATGTCATATCGCCGTTGAACCGGGCCGAACGATCGACGGAACATGAAAAAGACACTACCGATCATTGCCCTGCTCTGCAGCGTGCACGCTTGGGCCCAGACCGAGCAACAGGATCTCGCCACTACCACGCGATCAAACCCGACCTTGGTCCACCAAGGCAGTGCGGAGAACTCTACCTACGAACTGGTCTCCTTCGTAGCTAGCATCGAAGAAGGAAAGGGGGTATCACTTCGCTGGGCCACTGCTTCGGAGGCAACTGATAGCCGCTTCACTGTGGAACGTTCCAGGGACCGCATGAATTGGATCGCCGTGCTCTCTACGGATGGCGAAGGCGCACAGGAAGGCTATCTGAACTATGAGGTGACGGACCTCGCACCTCTGCCAGGGGTGTCCTATTACCGCCTAATGGCCACTTCGCAGGGTAAGGGTCTGGAGACCTCCGATGATCAAGTGGTGGAATACAGTCCAAGGCCCGCTCTGCATTTTTTGAACGACCGAGAGCAAGGGCACTTCACTGTAAGCGCCTCTGGGGATCTGACCGATGTGCAGGTGATGAACGATCGCGGCCAATTCATCCCGATGCAACTGAACTACATCGATGGTGGCGTAATGGTGAA
Organism: Flavobacteriales bacterium; assembly: GCA_041691695.1. Lineage (GTDB taxonomy): Bacteria > Bacteroidota > Bacteroidia > Flavobacteriales_F > PHOS-HE28 > PHOS-HE28. The sequence goes on along the minus strand of JBEPUG010000185.1, from coordinate 5,311 downwards.
TGCCTCGGGGCTGGAGCCGGGCACATATTTCGTGCAGGCCCTGCTCAATGGCGCTCCCGTACTTAGACCCGTTATCGTCACCGCTAACGGCGTGATCGGCGGTTGAGAGAGGCCATACGGCAAGTCAACCAAGCCCACTTCAGAAGCTTCGAACAAAGGCCAAGCGCAGCGCCGCTACCTTGGCCCGTGCCTTGCGTGCCAGCGATCCCATGCGACGTCCCTATCTGCTCTTCGGACTCGCCCTTCTCTTAGGGCTTTGTTCGGGCTTGGTGCGGGAGCGGTCTCCTGAAGAACGACTGAAAGGGTCTGCCAAGATCCTCCAAGCCCGCATCGACAAAGCATCAGCGGACTTGGACAAGGAGGCACATGTCGCACTGCAGTTGGCGATCTCTGCGGATAGTTCGCGGCTCTGGCGCACGATCCTCCCTTCCGGACCCGATGACATCCGCATCCACCACGGTGAGCAACTACTCCTGTGGACAGGACGCGCTCCGATCACGGGCACATTGCTGGACACCAGTACTGCGGCCCATCTTGACCTGCCGGACGGTACATACCTACACGCCTTCGCGATCATGGGCGACCACCGCGCGGATGTATTGCGTCGCGTTTGGTTCGATCCGCCCTTCGAGAACAAATACCTTATCCGGCAGTTCGACAGCGGTTTCAACCTGGTCACCGGGATTATGGCGGATGGTGGCACCGGCGCGGGACCTGTGGTCCAAGATCGCAACGGGAAGCGCATGCTGCGATTGTACTGGGCGGATGGCACCTCCAAGCCCGGTGCTCGTTCCTGGGGAGCATTGCTTCTGGCACTTTTCGCGATCGGGACAGGTGTGGTCGCTCTATGGGAACTGCTGCTTCGGGGCAAACAACGCCCGTGGCTTACGATCGGGCTTTTCACCGGGATCCTTCTCGGCGTGCGATGGGCAACCTTATTGCGCGGCCCCTTTGCGGCGCTGACCTCCTCCCCTCTCTTCGACCCTTCCCTCTTTGCGGCCTCCTTCTTCATGCCGTCATTGGGCGACCTGCTGATCAATGCCGTCCTCCTGCTGTGCGCAGCCCTCTTTATTCAACGGGTTCTGAGGGGCGCCTTCCAGCACCGGGGTTCACGGATAGGCGCGGTCGTCGCCTTGGTGGTGCTACTTCTAGTTGCGGAAGGAGTGGACCTTGTAATGGTCGCCTTGGTGCATGACAGCAGTGTAAGCTTGGACCTGTTCCACGTGCAGGACCTGGACATATACAGCGGCGCAGCACTCCTTGCTATCGCAACGTTGCTCGGGGCTTGGTGCATTTTGGCCGATACATTGATCACGCTGCTCGTTCCCGCTCCTCCGGGCCGATGGATGTATCTTTTGCTCACAGCCGGAACGACCCTTTTTATCGGGATCCAACACGCAGCAGGCAGCTACGATCTGGTCTTGGCCTTCTGGCCCATGCCCGTGATCTATTTGGTCGGTCGTCTTCGTCGACATCCCGGCACTGCACCGGCGCTGGTACTTATCGCGGTTTTGGCCCTTTTCACCGCCCATGTGCTAAACAGGCAGACCTTCAAGCGTGTGGAATTGGACCGTTCAGCGCTAGCGGAGACCGCCACCACGCGGCAGGACCCCGTGATCGAACTGCTGTTCAACGAGGCGGGGCGGAACTTGGTCAAGGACAAACAGGTGGTCGCTTGGCTTCGTGATGGTCATCCGTGCACTGCCATGGACCTCGACCGACTGGTCCGTCAGGCCTTCTTCACTGGTTATTGGGACCGCTACGACCTGCGCTTGCATCTCCTTTCTGCGGATGGCACCCGGTACTGTTCCACCTCTCCAAATGCGCCTTCCACCGCTCACACCATCATCGACCGATTCGAACAGGGCGTGCCCGTTGCGCAGGACAGCGACCTGCGCATCACCGACCGTCCCGGAGAGGATGCGCTTTACATCGGTCGGGTCCCGCTCCACGGCTCGACGCTTTTTGTCGAGGTCCTTCCACGCTTGGTCTCGGACGGCCTAGGCTTCCCCGATCTGCTGCTGGCCGGCGACCGCACGGTACAGCACCGCTTCGACCATTTTGCACGGGCGCGCTATGAGCGTGGCGTGCTAACAGGATCAAGCGGCGACCATGTGTTTCCCGTCACGTGGAAATGGCCGGTCCCACCCGGAGGTCTGAAGTATGTGGTGGATGGATATGACTTTCTCGCGGAAGGAGATCCGCAAGCCGGTTTGATCGTGCTGGGAACCCGCATCCCCACCGTCGTGGACCATGTGACCACCTTCTCCTACCTCTTCCTTTTCTTCTGCCTCATCGCTGCTATGGTGGGTCTGGTGCGCATACTTCTCGGGCTTGGCGGGCCATTCCGTTTGGGTCTCCACGGAAAAGTGCGCGCAGGTATCCTGGCCTTCGCCATCATCAGCCTAGGGCTATTCGCATTCGGCATTCAGAAATTGCTGCAAACACGTTCCATCGAGCGGTCATCCCAGACGTTGAATGACCGCTCACGCGGAGTGATCGCAGAACTGCGCGAGAATATTCCGGAGGATGATGTCCTCGGCCCCGCGCTGCAGCCATACCTCGATTACTTCCTCGGCCAGCTCAGTAACGTCTTCCTCACCGATCTCACGTTGTACTCGCCCGATGGCTTGCTGCTGGCCACTTCGCGGGAGCAGGTCTTCAACACAGGGCTCCTCGGTACACGCATGGATCCCGCCGCCTATCAAAAGCTGGCGATCGACGGCGATGGATCATTCATCAACGGCGAGCAGATCGGTACCGCCTCATTCAGCACCGCCTACATGTCCTTACGCAACGATCGTGGTGAGGTGAAAGCCTTTCTCGCACTGCCCTATTTCGCCCGTCAAGGCGAAGTGGACCGGGAGCGTGCTGCGAGCTATGCGGCCATGGTCAACCTCTTCGCGTTGCTCTTTCTGATGAGCGTATTGGCCGCCGCTCTCATCACCAACTGGACCACACGCCCCCTTCAACTGTTGCGGCGAGGCTTGGAACGGATCGGACTGGGAACACACAACGAACCGATCCGTTATCGCGGCAACGACGAGCTCGGCCAATTGGTGGAGGTGTACAACCGAAAGGTGGAGGAACTGCGCGTCAGCGGTGAAAAATTAGCGCGCAGCGAACGCGAAAGTGCATGGCGTGAAATGGCCCGGCAGGTGGCGCACGAGATCAAGAACCCGCTGACGCCGATGAAGCTCAACATCCAACATTTCCAACGGACCTGGACACCGGATGAACCTGATGCAAAGGAGCGGCTCGACCGGCTCAGCAAAGGACTGGTGGAACAGATCGATGCGCTGAGCCATATCGCGGACGAGTTCACGCACTTCGCACAAATGCCGCCAGCTCGGCCCGTTGACCTCGACCTTGGCGAAGTGGCAAAGCGCGCCGTCGCACTCTTCGCCCAACAGCCCGGTGCAACGGTGGAGCTCGAGGGCGATGAAGTGCTCACCGTCCACATCGATCCGGACCATTTGCTGCGCATCCTGAACAACCTGATCAAGAATGCGCTGCAAGCGATACCACCGGAGCGCGAAGGCCATGTGCTGGTCATGCTGAAACGCGCGCACGACGAGGTGATCATGGAAGTGAGAGACAACGGCGAAGGCATTTCCGAGGAATGGCGCGAGCGCATCTTCACGCCCAACTTCACCACCAAGAGCAGCGGCATGGGCCTCGGATTATCCTTGGTGCAACGCATGGTGGAACATGGCGGTGGACGCGTTTGGTTTGAAACAACAGTAGGTGTTGGCACAAGCTTCTTCGTGGCGCTGCCGTCCAAACAGTCGCCGGATACCTTTGCCGCCTCTGAATGACCGGCCTTTTGATCCGTCGTTAGAAACCCGCCCCTTCATCCATGTCCTTCTCCAACTTGCTCGTCGCCGATGCCGATGGTATCCGCACGATCACCATCAACCGGCCGCAACAACTCAACGCGCTCAACCGCGATACCATCGCGGAACTGGACAAGGCCCTAAGCGAAGCGGCGCAGGACAGCGGCGTGCGCGTGTTGATCATCACCGGCAGCGGACCGAAAGCGTTCGTCGCGGGCGCGGACATCAAGGAGTTCGCGGACTTCTCCGTGGAGCAAGGACAGCTGCTCAGCGCCGAAGGCCACAAGATCCTATTCGACCATGTGGAACATCTCAACAAGCCGGTCATCGCAGCGGTGAACGGCTTCGCGCTCGGCGGCGGACTGGAACTCGCCATGAGCTGCCACATCCGCGTTGCGAGTGACAACGCGCGCATGGGCCTGCCGGAAACAAGCCTCGGTTTGATCCCCGGCTACGGCGGAACGCAAAGGCTGGCGCGCCTAGTAGGCAAGGGCAAAGCGATGGAGATGATCTTCACCGCAGGCATGATCAAAGCCGATGAGGCCCTGCAATGGGGACTGGTTAACCACGTTGTTCCACCGGAGCAATTGTTGGCCAAGTGCAACGAGCTTGCCACCGCCATCATGAAGAATTCGCCCAGTGCATTGGCCTCCGCCATCCGCGCGGTAAACGCCGGATATGAGCCGGATACCAACGGCATGCAACGCGAGATCGACGAGTTCGGCAAATGCTTCGGCACACCGGATTTCAAGGAAGGGACGAGTGCGTTCTTGGAGAAACGGAAGGCGGAATTCAAGGGAAATTGAACCACGGATGGACACGGATGAACACGGATATGATTCGGCACCATGCCATGCATTTCCCTTTTGAGTTCATCGGCGTACATCAGCGCAATCGGCGGTTTTTCAATCAGCGGATCCATCTTGTTGTGAAGTGAGCATCCTCCGCAAACTCGCAGGCCAGACGGCCATCTATGGGGTGAGCAGCATCGTTGCGCGCTTCCTCAACTACCTCTTGCTGCCGCTCTTCACCAGCGTCTTCCTGCCGAACCAGTATGGCGTCATCACCGCGCTTTACGCATGGACGGCCTTCCTGAACGTAGTGCTCACCTACGGCATGGAGACCACTTATTTCCGCTATGCCAACAAGGCCACGCATTCCACCTTGGAAGGAACCGCAGCCCATGCGGACGAGACGGCCCGGGTGTATTCTACCGCCACCTATGCGCTGACCATTTCCTCCATCCTGTTCATGGTGCTTGCCTGCTCGTTCTCGCCGGGCATCGCGACCTTCCTCGGCTATCCCGGGCTGGGGCACTTGGTCTTCATGCTGGTACTGGTGATCGGTGTGGATGCACTCACGGTGGTGCCGATGGCGCGCCTGCGTCAACAGAATCGCCCGTGGAAATTCGCGATGATCAACTTCGTTACGGTCGGGGTTAACATCGTCCTCAACCTCTTCATCCTGCTCTACTG
>JBEPUG010000184.1:0-6140 GCA_041691695.1 Flavobacteriales bacterium | reverse complement strand
TGTACGGAACGGATTGCACTTGCGCAGGGACTGCCGTAACGCTGGATTGCCAAGGTGTTCCCAACGGAACGGCACTTCCGGGAACAACCTGCGATGATGGAGATCCTTCAACAGCGAATGATGTTTACGGAACGGACTGCATATGCAAGGGCTCGGTCCTTCCCGTAGCACCAGAGAACAGCGGCATTGGGCAGATCGACTGTTCCGGTGTGGCGGGTGGTGCAGCCGCCATCGATGAATGCGGGGTTTGTGCGGGAGGCCAGACCGGCCTTGTGCCGAATGCGGATTCCGACGGTGATGGTGACATCGACTGTGAGGACAATTGCAACACCGAATTCAATCCGAGCCAAGCTGACTTCGATGAGGATGGCGTCGGGGATGCCTGTGACAACTGTGTGTGGATCGCCAACGCGGACCAAGCCGACTCCAACGGCGATGGCATCGGGGATGCATGCCAATTGATCACGAATGTGATGGAGTCCGATGCGGCGGACCAAGGGATGTCGATCTATCCCAACCCGGCGCGCGACCACATCCTTATCCGTTGCGATGTGGGACTTGCGAGCCAACTGCGCATGTTCGATCCGTCGGGCAGGATGGTCGCCAGCATGCCGTACAGCCAGCGCGTGGAAGTGTCGATGCTGTCGACCGGCACTTACTTGGTGTATGCCATGGACAAGGATGGCAAGGTCCTCGCGCGCGTCCGGATGGTCAAACTCTGACCGGTCGCACAGAGGAATAAGCACTTTATATCGAGAGGATCCCGAGTATCCGAAGCAACTCCTGGTCGAGCTGCTTCGGCGTTGTAAGGGCTTCCTCGAACGACGTGAACGTGAGTGCGCCACCTCGTTCACCTATCATCTGATTTGTCCGCCCAGCCATCAAGCCTTCCACCGCGGCCACGCCTGACCGACTGGCGAGCACACGGTCCGCAACGGATGGGTTGCCTCCACGCTGCACGTGCCCCAGGACGCTCACCCGCGTGTCGAAGTGGTCATATCGCTCTTTCACCTTACGGGCCACTTCATAAGCCCCGCCCTGTTCATCGCCTTCGGCGACGATCACGATCACGGACGATTTGGATGTCGAGGCCTTTTCAAGCGCGTCGATCAATTCGGTGATGCCCTGCTTCCGTTCGGGAACCATCACGAATTCCGCGCCCGCCGCGATCCCGCAGTGCAACGCTATGGCGCCTGACGTGCGGCCCATCACCTCCACAAAGAACAGTCGGTGGTGCGAGGAGGCGGTATCACGGATCCGGTCCACCGCCTCCATCGCCGTGTTCGTGGCGGTGTCGAAACCGATGGTGGTATCGGTACCCGCGAGGTCGTTGTCGATGGTGCCGGTGATGCCGAGCACGGGCACCCCGTGTTCCTTGTTGAAGACGGAAGCTCCGGTGAAGGTGCCGTCACCGCCGATCACGATAAGGCCATCGATACCAAAGTCGTCCAATGTCTGTTTGGCCTTCATGCGCCCTTCGGCTGTCCGGAAAACAGGGCTGCGCGCCGACCGCAGGATGGTGCCGCCGCGTTGCACGATGTTGCTAACGTCGCGCACGCCCAATTCTTGAACAGTGCCATTCGCAAGCCCTTCAAAGCCGTCGTAGATCCCACTCACTTTCAGTTCGTGGAAATGCGCAGTGCGCACAACCGCGCGGATGGCCGCGTTCATCCCTGGAGCATCACCGCCGGAGGTGAGGACCCCGATGTGACGGACGGGCTTCAGCACACTTCCAGCGCTGTTCATGTGCTCGGCTTCTGCTGCGTGACAGGTGTATTGAGTGAACGCAAGCGCTCTTTCACAGCAGGATATTGCGAACAGGATCGCTCTAGCGTTCCTCCGATCAGAAGACCCAACAGATAGGCCTTTTGTCGTTCATCGGGATCACGATACAGCAGCGCAAGCGCCTCTTCGGGGTGCTTCACCACAGCCTCACTCAGGCAGTGCTTCACAGCAAGGTCGAAGGTGCGGTCATCGCTTTTCAGGTCGATGTTGCCCATGCATCCGCACAGGTCGTCCGCTAGCTGTCCGGAAGGTCCGGTGCGTTGCGCGAAAGCAGCAGAGGACGCGACGACAAACGACAAGGCAAGGAAGAGATGGGGGAGATGCGGCATGCCGAGCGCAAAAATAATCCTAACACGCGAACGCTCAGTGTCATCGGTCTGGGGTCTCCGGTACATTTGCGCCCCATGCGCCGTTGGCTACCCCGTCTTTCCCCAGCATCATTGCTTCTGGCATTGATGCTGTTCACGGCATTGCCTCGCACGCTTTTCCATCATTGCGAAGAGGGTCGCTGGTCCATGGCGACGGGCAAGGCGATGGACATGCTGCATGAGGATACGCATTGTACCATCTGCGAAGCGCCGGCACCGATCTGTGACGGAGTTGCGACCTTCTCCCTCACCATGGAGATTGTGCTCCTTGGCACGCGTACCGTTATACATGCTCCCACGGTTGTCGAGATAGCGGCCGACGCCCCTCGTCTCCGCGGACCGCCGAGCTTGGGCTAAGGATCCGCAAAAGGAGGATCCCCGGTGGCCAGTGCGCTGCCATGGCCGAATCCATCGGCGTATTCGATCCGCTGCTTTTTCAACCATGTCCGGCCTCGGGTCATTCCATGGCTTTTCCAGTTCCGATCGGTAGGAAAGCTTTGCCCTGGTCAAGGAGATCATCCAAGATGCCGGCATGTTAAATGACGATCAATGAAACGTTTTTTGCACCTGTTCCTCGTTCTTCTGATAACCATCCCAGCCCTTGCAGGAGAACCAGTGACAGAAGGTAAGACCGGTCTCACCGGTACGGTGTTCGACAAGGCAAGCGGCCAAACCATTCCAGGGGCGGAGGTATACTTCCCCGACTTGCGCACAGGTACCGTGACCAATATCAACGGTAAGTATGCGATACATGATCTCCCGAAAGCAAAGGCCTTGATCAGTGTGAGCATGGTGGGATATGCCACGATCACGAGGACCATTGATCTAACCGTGGACACCACTATGAATTTCACCTTGTCGGGATCCGTGACCGAGATGCATGATGTGGTAGTGACCGGAACTTCCAAGGCGACCGAACTGAAACGCGATCCGGTGCCGATGTCCTTGGTGAGCCGGACCTTCCTGCGGGAAAATGCTTCGACCAATGCGATCGAATCGTTGAACAAAGTGCCGGGAGTCAGCACCGTAAGTACCGGGCCGAACGTTTCGAAGCCCTATATCCGCGGATTAGGTGGCAATCGCGTGCTCACTCTTTTCGATGGTGTGCGGCAGGAAGGCCAGCAGTGGGGCGATGAACACGGTGTGGAGGTGGATCAGAACCTCGTTGACCGCGTGGAAGTGGTGAAAGGTCCGGCCAGTCTGATGTATGGATCGGATGCCTTGGCCGGCGTAGTGAACTTGCTACCGGCACCCCCAGCGCCCGTTGGAACACTGAAGGGTAGCGTGCTCGGCGCTTACGACACGAACAACAAAGGCATCAACGGATCGGTGAACATCGACGGCAACAACGGCAATTTCCTATACGGTGGTCTTGTTTCAGGCAAGGTGGCATCCAACTACCAGGACCGCTACGATGGCCGTGTCTATGCGACCAAGTACAACGAGAAGGATATCGATGGCTACGTCGGTGTGAACCGCGCCTGGGGCTTTGCCCGCTTGAATGTCAGCGCGTATGATAATCTGCAAGAGATCCCCGACGGTAGCCGCGACAGCACTTCGCGCCGTTTCACCTATCAGGTCAACGAAGCGGATTCGGACCGCGCGATCGTGCCGAATTCGGTGCTGAATTCCTACAAGATCGCCACGCTGCACCAACATGTGCAGTACTACCGGGCCTATTCCATTGCGAACTTCAATCTTGGTGAAAGTCGGCTTGCCGCGAATTTTGGTTTCTCGCGGAGCATCCGTCGGGAGTTCAACCACCCGGGGTATGCTGATCTCGCAGGTCTCTATTTGACCTTGAACACCTTTTCCTACGACCTGAAATTCCATCTGCCGGAGCACAACGGATGGGAGCCTACGCTGGGATTGAACGGAATGTACCAGGCCAACGATGCCTCCAAGGGCACCGAACTCGTCGTGCCGAGCTATCATCAATTCGACCTAGGGCCCTTCATACATGTGAAGAAGACCATCGGCAAATTCGATGTCTCCGGCGGCGTGCGCTACGATGTCCGTGACTACCATGGCGAGGCGATGTACACCCGCACCGATCCCACGACGGGCTTCGACATGAGCGCGGAACCAAACCCCGGGGACAGCGGCGTGGTGCAGCAGTTCGCCAAGGACACCCACCTTTACGGCGGTGGCAGTGGCAGCATAGGAGCGGCGTGGAATCTGAACGACCGACTAACGCTGAAGGCCAACATCGGCAGGGGCTACCGCGCGCCAAGCGTCGCCGAAAGCTCCGCGAAGGGCGTTCATCCGGGCACGGGTCTGGAGCAGTTGGGGGATGCGGACCTGAAGCCTGAATTCAATCTACAGGAGGACCTCGGCTTCTTCTATGCCGGCACGCATGTCACCGCCAGCACGGAGGTCTACTACAACACGATCGACAACTACATCTATAACGAGAAGTTGGCCGCTGTGGGCGGCAGTGATTCGCTTTTCACGCAAGAGGGCACGGCGTATCCGGTGTTCAAATACCGCCAGACCACCGCGCAGCTCTATGGAGGTGAGGTCAGCGTGGACATACACCCGCATCCGCTGGACCGGCTGCACTTTGAGAACACGCTTGCGGTGGTGCTGGCTGTGAACAAGGGCGGCGGCGGCGCGCTCATCACCGACAGCACGCGCTACTTGCCGCTGATCCCGCCGGTGCACACCAATAGCGAGCTCCGTTGGGATATGCCAAAGGGTAAGGGCTGTTTCAAGCGCATGTTCGCTAAAGTGGGCGTGCAGGTGTATGCTGCCCAGAACCGGTTCTTCGGCGCATACGGCACCGAGACCTATACGCCTGGCTACACGCTTTTGGATGCGGGCATAGGCGGCGACGTGGTGAGCAAGACGGGCCGCACGCTCTTCACCGTAACGGTTTTGGGCACCAACCTGGCGAATGTGGGCTACCAGAGCAACATGAGCCGGTTGAAATACATGGATAACTACCCTGTGAATTGGACCGGCCGCAGCGGCATCTACAACATGGGCCGCAATGTGAGCATCAAGATCGTCGTGCCCTTTGATTTGAAGAAGGAGGAAGCACCGACCGGTGAGTAGGCAGCGGGAAGAAGCAGGTTTCAGATGCAGTTGGCAGAAGCAGTCGGCAGTCACAGTTGTCAGCGCGCCGCTACATGAGCGTTTTGGCGCTGCAACGCTTGACAATGGACAACTACTGAACCGGCTTATTCTTCCCTCACTTATCGAACCCGTTCGGGAACTGCTGCCGCATCGCCTTGATGCCTTCCTTCACCTTATCCTCCTGTTCTCCCTTGAAGGCCGCGAGTTTCTCTGCGAGCTTTTGGTTGGAAGTCGCTAGGATCTGGATCGCCAATAATCCTGCGTTGCGCGCGCCGTTCAACGCTACAGTGGCCACTGGCACACCAGCAGGCATTTGCAGAATGCTCAACAGCGAATCCCAGCCATCGATGCTGTTGCGGCTTTTAATGGGCACGCCGATCACCGGCAGAATGGTCAAGGATGCGACCATGCCCGGCAGATGCGCCGCGCCGCCCGCACCGGCGATGATCACCTTCAATCCACGGTCCGCTGCGCCTTTGGCATAGGCCACCATGCGGTCCGGAGTGCGATGCGCGCTCACCACGGTCACCTCGTATTCCACGCCGAACTCCTTCACCGTATCCACCGCTTCGCGCATCGTTTCCAGATCGCTGCGGCTGCCCATGATGATCCCGATCATTGCCTTGCTTGTTTAACAGGTGTTTGCGCTGCCCGTGTTTCCGTCTTTTCCTGTGAAGGCACCACTTTGCCATGTGCCTTGATAACTCCGACCGCGCGATCAACGGCTTCGCGTGAGTCCGCCACCACCGTCACGTGGCCCATCTTCCGCCCGGTGCGTGTCTCGTGCTTGCCGTAGAGGTGGATGAATGTTCCGGGCTCCTTCAGCATTTCGTCAGTGCCGATCAATTGAGGTGTGCCCGTTCCGCCTTCGCCCACGAGGTTCACCATCGCTGCTTGGACGTGCAGGCG
>JBEPUG010000183.1:0-6158 GCA_041691695.1 Flavobacteriales bacterium | reverse complement strand
CCGCTTCCTGACATCGCCATCCTCTCTTGGGATACCACGGTATTCTGCATCGGGGACACGGTGGTGCTGCATCCTTACGGCGTGACGGGCGGCAACGGGGTGTACAGCTATTCTTGGATGAACGATACCGGCGCGGTGGTGAGTACTGCTGATACGCTCCTTGTAGGTGTTCCCACGGATTCGACCTACACGCTGCACGTGATCGACCAGTGCGGGTATGCCACGGACAGCCTTTTCCACACGATCATTCCTCACTACGCGCCATTCATTCTTCAACTTCCTGCGGACACGACCATCTGCACGGGCGATCAGATCTCTCTTCAGGCGATGGTCGAAGGTGGATCAGGGGTGTACACCTTGGATTGGGAAGGCTTGGGTTGGAGCGACCCGCGTTATACCTATGCAGGTGATCAGGACAAGACCTTCGTGGTGGATGTGCTCGACCACTGCGGGGATTACCTGCAGGACAGCATGACGGTGATCGTACAACATCCGGTCTCGACGATCTTGATCTCCAACCAAGGGGAGGACGATTGGCTGTTCCAAGCGACCACCGTTCCATTCACGGTGCCGGTGATGATCTGGGACCTGGGGGATGGGACGATCGTGAAGGCCACCTCCACCACGCACAGTTACCTGAACTTGGAGGACCACTGGGTGACCCTTCACACGGTGAGTGATGAAGGTTGCCCCGCCGAGGACAGTCTGCTTGTTCAGGCACCGGCCACGCTTTACTTCCCCAATGCATTCACGCCCGATGGGGATGGGGTCAATGACACATTCGGTCCGAAGGGGATCTCGATCGAGCGGTTCAGCATGGAGATCTACGATCGCTGGGGCCACCTGGTGTACTCCACCACCGATATGGACAAGCCATGGGACGGGAAGGTGAATGGAGGAGACGACGCCACCACGGGTGTTTACGTGTACCATTATTCGGCCAAGGGGCATTACTTTGAGGCGCAGGAAGGCTACGGGCACGTTACTTTACTGCGCGGCTCAATGGGAACGCGCTGAACTAATTCCAGCCGGATAATGAGGATCTGGACAGGGCATCACGCCAAAGGAAACCTTTCAGTTCGCGCTTGTGAGTAATGGGATTGATGTTCCAACCTCACTTCAACTGGGTCCTTTGCCCGACTACTGTCCACACAAAGACCTTTACATTCGACCGCCGTATTTCTTCGGACCGATCATGAGAACTCAACTCCTCGCTCTTCTGCCTCTGCTACTGGCTGCTCCTGTCTCCGCGCAGATCGTGATAAATAACACGCAAAGCCCCACGTACTTGGTGCAGAACGTCCTGCTGGGCGGCGGACTCACGGCCACCAACATCACCTTCAACAGTATGGCGGGCACCACCGCGAACGAACAGATCGGATCCTTCAACGGGACCAATTGCAATATCGGCCTGCCGGCAGGGATCATTCTGGGCACGGGAGATGTGCACGATGCGGAAGGCCCGAACAACTCTGGAAGCGCCTCCTTGGGCGGTGGCAACTTCGGCGCGAGCGACCCGGACCTTTTTTTGGCTTCAGGTAATGGTCAGTCGATCAATGACAAGGCGGTGCTTGAGTTCGACTTCATTCCCACCGGCGACAGCTTGAAGTTCAATTTTGTCTTCGCATCGGACGAGTACTTGGAATACGTCGGCAGCATTAATGATGTTTTCGGCTTCTTCCTCAGCGGCCCGGACATTCCTGCGGGACCTTATTCCAACGGTGCGGTCAATGTTGCCTTAGTGCCCAATACCAGCACTGCGATCGCGATCAACAACGTAAACAGCACGTCGAATTCCCAATACTACATTAATAATGGCACTGGGGCGAACGCGCCTTACAACTCCTCGAACTTCTACGTCCAATATGATGGTTTCACCGTGGTGATGACAGCGCGGCATGCGGTGACCTGCGGACTTACCTACCACATCAAGATCGCCATCGGGGATGCCGCCGACACGGCTTGGGACAGCGCGGTGTTCCTTCAAGCAGGGAGCTTTTCCAGTACCGGCCAAGTGGTGCCGACCCTCGGCACAGGGGTGAACATGCCTAACGACAGCACGATAATCGAGGGGTGCGGAGAGGTGCCCTTCTCCTTCAGGCGGGTGGGTGGTGACAGCACGAACGCCGATACCGTCCACCTGACCATCGGTGGCACATCAACCCCAGGAGTGGATTACTATCCTCCTTTCCCTGACGAGTTGATCTTCCAGCCTGGAGATACCATGATCACCTTCCCCTTGAATTTCCCCTTCGACGCTGACGGTATAGAAACATTGACGATCGAGATCATTCAGATCCTGGCGTGCAGCGGGCTGCAAGTGACGAACGATTACACCTTCTACATCGATCAATTCCCGGCGTTGTATGTGTGGGCCCCGAACGTGCAAGGGCAATGTCAGCAGAGCTATGTCATTGCGCCCGTGCAGGAAGGTGGCACGGGGTCCTACGGGTATCTGTGGAGTACGGGCGATACCACGCAGGCGATAACGGTAGCGGTGAATGCGACCACCACCTTCTATGTGACAGTGACCGATACGTGCAGCGTGCTTCCGGTAACGGACAGCATCACGGTATTCGTACCGGTCCATCCGCCACTGCAACTTGAAAGCGAAACACCGATCAAACTCCATTGTGACCAGGATTCGATCCTGCTCACAGCGACATATGGTGGAGGATATGGAGATCTGGATATCCATTGGGGAGACAGCCTGTTCGTAACAGGGGACCAACTGTGGGTGCCCGGGGAACAGGATGGGGATTACATCGTGTCGGTGAGCGACGAATGCCAGTCGTCCACCTCCCAGTTGGTGCATGTGGATGCCGGTTGTGAAGTGATCATTCCCAATGTGATCACTCCCAATGGTGATGGCAGCAATGATGCCTTTGTGGTCAAGGGGATACTGGGCCGTGAAAATCACGTGCAGATCTTCGACCGCTGGGGTATATCCGTGCTGGATGTGAACAACTACCAGAATGATTTCAAAGCGAAAGATCTCCCTGACGGGGTATACTTCTACAACATTCAGGTGTTGGACAAGAAGTACACGGGCCACCTCACTATACTCGGGAACAAGTAGGTGCCAGACCAGTAACTGAGGATCACTCGATCAGCGAACGTCCTGTCATTTCGACCGGCTTGTCGATGCCCATCAGGTCCAGGAGGGTCGGTGCCACATCTGCCAGAATGCCGTTGTGCAAGGTCACCTTCCGTTCGGTGACAACGAATACGGGTACAGGGTTGGTCGTGTGCGCGGTATTGGGCGAACCATCCGCGTTCACCGCCTTGTCGGCATTGCCGTGGTCGGCGATGATCACGAATGAATAACCGTTCTTGCGACCGGCTTCCACCACGCGCTTGGCGCAAGCATCCGCGGTCTCCACAGCCTTCACGATCGCGGCGAACACGCCGGTATGGCCCACCATGTCCGGATTCGCGAAGTTCAGGACCATCAGGTCCGCTTGACCGGCGTTCAAGCGGACCACAGCGGCATCCGTCAGTGCAGGCGCGCTCATCTCCGGTTGCAGGTCGTAGGTGGCCACCTTGGGTGAGGGTATCATGTCACGTTCCTCGCCCGCGAACGGATCTTCGCGGCCTCCGCTGAAGAAGAAGGTGACGTGCGGATATTTTTCCGTCTCGGCCATACGCACTTGCGTGCCACCGGCCTTGGCAACCACCTCGCCAAGGGTCATCGGTAGGTCGTCCTTGGTGAAGATCACCCGCACATTCTTGAATCGGTGATCATACAAGGTCATGGTGACGAAGTACAGATCGAGCGGCTTCATCTGCTGCTCCGGGAATTCCTTTTGCGTCAGCGCCTCGGTGATCTCCCTGCAGCGGTCAGTGCGGAAGTTGAAGCAGACCACAACATCGCCGGGGCGGATGTGCGAGATCGGTCGGCCATCTGTACCAACGATGGCGCAAGGTTCAAGGAACTCGTCCGTGATGCCCTTGACGTAGCTCTCCTCCATCGCCCAACTAGCGCTAGGAGCTTGGTCGCCTCTACCGAGCACGAGCAGGTCATAGGCTTTGCGCACTCGCTCCCATCGCTTGTCGCGGTCCATGGCGTAATAGCGACCGCAGAGAGTAGCGATGCGCGCGGTGGTGCCGGCTATATCCTTTTCCAATTGGCGAATGCTGTCCAAGCCACTCTTAGGATCGGTGTCGCGACCATCGGTGAAGCCATGGATGAAGACGTCCTTCAGCCCAGCCGTCGTGGCCATCTTGCAAAGAGCGACCAAATGGGATTGCATGGCATGTACCCCGCCATGGCCGAGCAGTCCCATGAAGTGCAGTCGCTTGCCGGGCACGGCGGCTGCGGTGAATGCTTCCTGCAGCACCGTGTTCTGTGCCAGTGTTCCGTCGGCCACCGCACGGTCGATCCGGAGCAGGTCCTGATAGACGATGCGGCCCGCACCAATGTTCAGGTGCCCCACTTCGCTGTTGCCCATCTGCCCTTCTGGAAGACCGACGTTCTCTCCATCGGTGAGCAACTGCGCGTGTGGCGAATTGCTGAACAGGGAATTGATGAAGGGTGTCTTGGCCTGGGCTATGGCATCGGTGCTGTCGCCTGCTCCGATACCCCAGCCGTCAAGAATGATAAGTGCGGCTTTGCACAGCGTCATGTTCGGGTCGGGAATAGGGCCGTAAAGGTAGACCCATGCGGGACCACTGGCCTGTATTCGATGCGCCCACCCAAGGTCTCCATCAAACGGCGAACAATGAATAGACCGAGCCCTGTTCCTTTGGTATCACGGGTCTCCTCATTGCCACCCCGGATGAATTTCTCGAAGATGCGCTGGCGGTCTTCCAAAGGGATACCTGGTCCCTCGTCTTCCACACGCAACCGGATGGATCCGGCATCGGAGGAAAGATCTACGCGTACCTCGGTCCCTTTCGGTGAATACTTGCACGCGTTCTCCAAAAGGTTCTCGAAAATGGAGCGGTAAAGCACAGGGTCGGTCCGGATCGACAACGGCCCTGGGAGGGTGGCACTGATGCGATGCTCCCGGCCATAGCTGTTCCGCGCTTCACTCAAAAGGACTGTGGTCTGTTGGGCCAGGTCCACATCCACTCGATCCGCCGGAACGCTGTTCTCCTCCAGCCGACTGGCCAGAAGGATCTTTTCCGTGAGGACCTGCAGCCGGGCCACGTCGTGGCGTGCGCTGCTGGCAAGAAGTTCCCTCCGCTCCTCGTCGAGGTCCGGGCGTTGCAGCGTTTGCAGGTGCAACTTGATCGCCGCGATGGGCGTGCGCAGCTCGTGGCTCGTGGCCAATAGAAAATCGCGCTGTTGGCGGGCCAAAGTGAGCTCGTGGCGCAACGTGCGGTAGGTGATCCACAGTCCGAGCACGATCAGGATGAGGAAGACCATGCCCTCGCCAAGCACCATCGCCAAGGAATGTTCCGGCAAGCGCACTGGGAGAGTGGGAACAAGGCTTGCTGCCATCAACTGTCGCTGAAGGGCAAGCACATCCTGGTCCTTGCTCAACAGCAGCCACATCCACCAGGAGGATTGCAGGAGGATGTAAAGCGCAAGAAAGCCGAAGAGCAGGGCGGAGGTGCGTGGAGTGGAACGGGCCATCGTCCAAAAGTAGCGGACCATGGTTGCCTTAGGCGCAACAGGATGGCCAACGCTGTACATTGCGTGCCTACTCTATAATGGACCAGCACTCGGCGAAGGCCTTCATCCTATCCATGCTCAAGGAGGGCCTTCCAGAGGGGCTCACCTATCATTGTTTCGAGCATACTGTGGACGTCCATACTTCCGCCATCACCATCGGCGAGGAAGAAGGCGTCTCCGGGGATGACATGGAATTGCTCAAGACCGCTGCGTTGTTCCATGATTCGGGCTACCTTTTTGGGAGAGAACGACATGAATTCGCAGGATGCCATTTGGTCCGGGAACACCTTCCTCGGTTCGGGTATGATGTGGAGCAGGTGGAGACCGTGTGCAACTTGATCATGGCCACGGAGATTCCCCAGCGGCCGACCGATGCGTTGAGTGAGATCCTGTGCGATGCGGACCTCGATTACTTGGGCCGCTCGGATTTCTTCAACATCGGCAACTTGCTTTTCCAAGAGCTGAAAAGCAGTGGCACGATCAGCACCGAGCGCGAATGGAATGAGCTTCAAGAAAACTTCCTTTCCGAGCATCGCTA
>JBEPUG010000182.1:0-6234 GCA_041691695.1 Flavobacteriales bacterium | reverse complement strand
GGCCCATACTGTACTATCATCCCTCAGGGCCATACTATGCAGATACTCTGCGGAAATGGCGATGACCCCCGTGAGCGAATTCACCGGTTCGGGAACATGACTTTCGTTGTTGCTCCCGTTGCCGAGTTGACCATAGAGGTCGTATCCCCATGCTTGCACGCCACCATCGCTGCAGCGGACAAGGGAATAGAATTCACCGCCGGCGAGTACCTGTGCACGGGCCGGAGCTGCGAGTAATATGCAGCCGATGATGAAAAGAGAGGATACGCGTAATACGTGTTCCATATTCAAGGGAGTTATGCCGCGGGCAAAGGCGGCAGAACAAATCTAAATGGATGATCCTCCTTCCCGCACTTGGTGGTCTCCCCAATTCAGGCGCTCGGCTTTTCCCGGATCTCAAGCGCTGGTTCCGCCTCGAGCAGACTCACACAGGCATCACTCCTTGATCACCTTGCCGAAGTAGGGCCGCCCTTCCCCGCGGATGGTGATGAAGTACAAGCCGCTCGGCTGTCCAGAGAGGTCCAACACTTCGCCCGTGTTGTTGAATGAGGTAGTGATGATGCGCTGCCCCATTGCGTTGGTCACCTCCACCGTCTTTAACAGGTAAGGTCGCCCACCATTCAAAACAACGGCGCCGCTTGTGGGGTTGGGGGAAATGGTGATGGACGCATCCGCGGAGATCTCATCAACAGCACTCGTATTCGTGCATGCTCCCATCACTTGGAGGGGAACATTACTATCCATGGTCCCGTTTCCCAGTTCACCTGTATCATTCGATCCAAAGGCCCACACCGTTCCATCACTCTTCATGGCAAGGGAATGCACATAGCCGGAGGCGATCGCGATGACCCCTGCCAAGGAGGCCACCTGCACGGGGACATTACTATCGTAGGTGTTGGTCCCATTCCCCAGTTCACCGTAAGTGTTGGATCCCCAGGCCCACATTGTTCCATCGCTCTTCAGGGCAAGCGAATGCGCTCCTCCCGCTGCAATTGCCATAATGCCCGTGAGCGAAGCCACCTGTATGGGCATATTGCTAACGGTCTCGGTCCCATTGCCGAGTTGACCTTTGTCATTGGATCCCCACGCCCATACCGTTCCATCCCCCTTCAAGGCAAGGGAATGGGAATTGCCTGCTGCAACGGCGACGGCTCCAGCGAGGGAAACAACTTGGACGGGCACGTTGCTACTGATATAGGTCCCGGTCCCCAGTCCACCTTGGTTATTGTCTCCCCACGCCCAAACCGTGCTATCCTTCTTCACGGCCAAGGACTCCACGCCACCCTCGGCGATGGCGACGATCCCGGTGAGTGAGCTCACCTGCACGGGGACATTGGTGTCCGTGTTGGTCCCGTTCCCCTGTGTGCCATACTGATTGGAACCCCACGCCCACAGCGTACTGTCACCCTTTAATGCCAGTCCTTGGGCAGCCCCTGCTGAAATGGCGACCACTCCTGAGAGCCCGCTCACCTGCACGGGTACATTGCTATCGGCATTGCTCCCATTGCCCAGTTGGCCAAAGCTGTTCCAACCCCACGCCCATACCGTACTGTCATTCCGGAGGGCAATGCTATGCTGATAGCCCCCAGAGAGGGCGATGACCCCGCTCAGCGCGCCCACCTGCACGGGCACGGTACTGTTGGTATTGGTCCCATCGCCGAGTTGGCCATAGATATTGGATCCCCAAGCTTGTGCACCGCCATCGTTGCAGGCGGCAAGGGAATGGTTGTTACCACCGAAGAGGACCTGTGCATGGGCCTGAGCCGTGAGCAATGAAATGACAGCGACAAGAAGGAATGTGCGCAGTGCGTGTTGCATCTTCAGAATGTTATGCTGTGCATCACAGCCATGCACAAAGCTATATGGCGGGAACCCTTGCGTGGAGACCGCTAGGCCTATTGCAGGCTGAAGACGCTGTCACTTATGAAGGTGCTTTGGGCTTTGGAGGGAGTTTGGTTACCATCTGCCTTAGCACCACCCCATGTTCATCCTCAGCGGCGCCCAATTACCTAAGAAGGATTGGCGCTCGATCGTGGCGCTCTGCTTCATCTTTTGTTGTTCCGCATGATGCCTGCGGATGCACGGCAGCGCTAACTGCGCCCGGACGATCTCCTGAAGGTGTGGTGCTTTTACTGATGAGGGCCGGTCCGCACGTTGAGCAATTCCCTGTTCGCTCCGAGGTCCACTATCAATACCATCGGCTGTATCATCCGCGTCGATCGGCGCGCTCGCGAAAATGTGGTGCCTGAAAAGACGGCGCTTACTCCGCCGTTCCGTCCGGATCACTTATCCATGCAGACCCGCACCATTCCAGGGTGCTGCTTGTCCTCGCTCACCGCCGTTAAGCAGCCGCGATCGTCAACTTCCAAGTTCATGTAGGATGCCACCTTGACCTTTGCATCCTCGGGAAAGGCCCGGCTGACCTTGGAATTTCCGTCCGCATCCATGGCGTAGATGATCGGGAACACTTTGCCCGTAAGGTCAGTGTCCGGCCTTTTCCCATCGAGTAGGTCTTTGTAGATGGACTTCGAGGCGATGGAAACGAAGAAGAGCTGGTCCCCCACCGCCGTTCCTTGCAGCGAGCGCTCCGGTTTGGTACGCTCCCATTGCTTTTCACCAGCCCCGTTCACTTTCAGCACGTTCACCCCCTCGCTTGAGCTGGCGGTGATATAGATATTGCCTCCCTTGTCGCTCATGGCGCTCACTCCGATACCAGCCCACAAGGTCGAGTTGCCACTCTTGACCACTTCCGGTGTGAAGGTGTCGCTCATCTTAAGCAGCACATAGTCGCAGAGCCCCTTTTCTTCCCCGTCGGTAGGCGCGGTCATCAGCCCTGCCATCACCACTTCACCACCCGTCATCACCGGTGCGCCTTTGAATGCGCCGGGCATGTCAGGCACGGAGCAGTCCCACTCGTTAAAGGCATCGCCATGCATGTCGTACCACTTCACATCCGAGTGCTTCCAGTACCTGGCATCCGTCTTGGCCTTTAGGCTTCCATCGCTTTTCTCTTTCACATTGTCCGCTGTAAGGGCTACGCCGTCCACACTCATGTACAAGTGGCCATTATCCATAAAGTAGCTGGTCGCGGTGCTTCCATAGGATTGCATGGGGATACGATACTGTCCGCTCCAGAGGAGGTTCATTTCGCTGTCCATCGCCCAGCATAAGGCCAGTTTGATGCCGCCCTGCTGGATATCATCATAGAGGAAGAGCATCTTCGAACGGTCCGGTGAAGGGAGCGTGCGGAAGCCCACGTATCCGCCATCGTACGACTTTGCGAATGGGAGTTCGCAGATCTTCGTGGGCGCGCCATCAGGGTCGAAGCCGGCGGCGGTGTAGGCTTGGACGAAGACGGAGACCACGTCGGTCTTCTTATCCCACAAGCTGTATAGCACACAGGGCTTACCCCCGACCAAACAGAACCCGGAAAACGAGAAGTGACCCTTTTGAGTGGGGAATACCACCGGCTTGCTCACCACCCCTCCACTTTGCGGATAGATGTATCCGACATATTGTTCCTTGCCTACCACGATGCTCGTGAGCGAGAAGGAGGTGCCATCCGAGCAATAGGGACCGTACACGGCCCATGGCGTCTTTCCATTGTCAGTGAAGGGTACGTTGGACCATTCTGGTGTGCTGAGCGCTTGGCCTTGAATGCAGGTCAACGCGCTGAAGGCGGAAAGGGAGACAAGAATGATCGTGCGCAGCATATTGGGTGGTTCAGATGAATTGGAAAAACGAAGGAGGGCGAAAATAGATGAAGGGACCCCGGGCTGCACGTACGGTATCAAGCTTCGAAACCGCCATTGGGCGAACACCCTGCGCACTGCACACTTGGATGAAGAAATAATTTCCCCCACGTAGATGGCTTAGGTGCCATGCGGCCGGGCTTTACTCGTCGAATAGCCTCTCACCATGCGCCCGATCCTCGCCACGACTTTTCAGCAAATTGGGTAGGCTTCACCCCATCCAACTCGCATTTGCATGCTCAAGCCTCCGGCATGATCCATGCGTTCATACAGATCGAACCTTAAAACCACAACATCATGATCCGCTGGGTAATCACTTTTCTCGTCATCGCTTTGATCGCCGCCATACTGGGCTTCGGTGTACTGGCCGCTGCTGCCGCTTCCATCGCGAAAGTCGTGTTCTACATCTTCCTGGTCCTTCTGGTGATCTCCCTCGTTTTCGGAGGAAGCATTTGGAAGAAGGTTTAACGGAGCGGGTAGCGATCCCGCTGCTAACACTTCATCCTTATCACCGCGTTTGCGAGTGAGATTCCGCAGGGACCTCATGGGCTTCCATAGCCTTCAAGAGGTCCTTTTGCGTGTATAGGAATTGGCGGCGCGCAGAGCTGGAAATAGGGCGGATCCCTTTTCGGATGAACGCGTTCTTCTCCTGGATCATAGCTTGGCTTATCTTCGAAACATGTGCTACCATACCGAACTGGACACGGATGTGGCCGCGTTGGCGAAACGCATGGACAGGGTCATGCTTGCCGAAACGCGTGGCGAGCTGCCCTTCCCCCGCACCAGTGCATTTGCTCGCCCCTGGTGGCCGGTCGTCACTGCGGAAGAGCAGAACGTGATCGGCTGGAAGCAGTGGGGCTTGGTGCCGAAGTGGGCGAAGGATGCGAAGGAGTTCCTGAAACGGTCGCCCACCTACAATGCCGTCAGCGAGGAGGCATACGAAAAGCGGAGTTTCACGAGTGCCATGGCTGCTGGCCGCCGCTGCTTGATACCCGTCACCGCTTTCTATGAATGGCAACACCGGCCGGTGGAGGGAAGGAAAACGCCGGACAAGGTGCCCTACAGGCTAAAGCTGCAGGGCGAGGAAATCTTCTGCCTCGCGGGCCTCTACGAGGGAGAGACCTACAGCATCCTCACGCGCCCAGCGCAAACACTTATGGCCGAGATCCACAACACAAAGAAGCGCCAACCGGTCATCATCCCCCGCGCCTTTGAAGGCGACTGGCTGAACCCAGCGCTGGAGCAGGAGGATGTGCTGCGCTTCTGCAAACTTGACGAGGAAGCGGAGTTGAGAGCCAAGGAGGTGGAGCAGTTGCCCACAGCCGACGGCCCAAGCGCTACGGAGCCGTTGCTCTTTTAGTGGGTCAAAGATCTCCTAGCGTCGCCAAGGGCGCTTCACGCACCAGCGGAATGAAAGGCCAGATCCGCCTGCAGCCTCGCCCCTATCCCCGGTCCGCTCGGCACCCGCAACCTCCCCTTCTCCAGCGTGATCCCCGTGAACGGGTCGTTCTTGATCAGCCAAGGGCCGTCGAGGTCCAGTACCTGTGCATGCCCCGCGAGTTGCGCCAATGCCGAGCAACCCAAAGAACTCTCGCTCATGCTTCCCAGCATCACCTGCATGCTGAGCGCCTTGCCGCGCTCCGACATCTGCTTCGCACGGTCCAAGCCACCGCATTTCATTAGCTTGATGTTCAAGCCCTTGAAGTTCGCATGCTGAAGTGGGATGTCTGTTTCGTTCTGGATGGATTCATCTCCATACACGGAGGTTTCGATGCGCTCTTGGAGGCTCCTTTGCAAGTCGTCCATCCCAACGGGGAAGGGCTGCTCCAAGCCCAAGAGCCGATCGCCTACCACGGCTGTCAGTTCCAGTGCATCGTCCACATGGGTGAGGCCCTGATTGGCATCCAGAAATAGAGGACGACCATCCAGTGCCATGATCCGCTGCAGCATCGCCACGGATCCTTCGTGCCCCACCTTCACCTTCAGCGCACCTGAGAACGGCAACTCGTGCAGGCGTTCCTCCAGTTCGGCCAATGGAGTTATGCCCACCGTCATCAGGGTGATCGCCGTATTCGTATCGGGCAGGTGGAGCAACTCGCGGGCGGTCCGTTCTCCTTTCTTTCCGATCAGGTCGATCAATGCGGTGTGTAGCCCAGCGCGACAGCCCGGCGACCACTCGCCGAAGACGGCTTCATCATCGAGCACCTTCAGCAATGCGTCCGCATCTGCGATGCGCAATGCCGCGAGATGATGCAGCAACGCAACGACGTCTTTGGGCTTTTCCTTCAGGTAAGGGGGTAGCGTGACCTCTCCATAGCCGGTGAAGCCCTCCTCTTCTAATCGGATGAAGATGCTGTCGGTGCCCTCTCGGACGCCATGCGATGTGGCGAACGGATGCCGAAAGAGCAGCCGGAACGGGCAATAGCTGATGCGCAGGGACATGCCGCGAAAGTAGGAGGCGCGCAATGCGGTGACGGAGGAA
>JBEPUG010000181.1:0-6261 GCA_041691695.1 Flavobacteriales bacterium | reverse complement strand
ACAGCGCTGGCACCGTGGACAACCTGCTGAAGCCAGAGAAGAAGGCAAAGCTCGCGGGTATACTCACCTACCATGTTATCGCTGGCAAGTTCGATTCCAAGGCGATCATGGCGGCTATCAAGAAGAATGGCGGAAAGGTGTCGATGAAGACCGTGGAAGGCGGATCACTCACCTTCAAAATGAACGGAAAGAACCTCGAAGTGTATGATGAGAATGGTGGACATGCGACCGTTACTACGGCCGATGTGTACCAATCGAACGGGGTGATCCATGTTGTGGACAGCGTTCTGCTGCCCAAGATGTGATCAGGTGGTCCCCGTATCCCGGGAAACCGGGAAGTGGAGGAGGAGGTGGTCGACAGACCGCCTCTTTCTTTTTGGGGTCTTCCGTGAAGCTGTCGCTTGTTACATTCGCGCCCTCTTCGGGGTGTAGCGCAGCCCGGTAGCGCACTTGCATGGGGTGCAAGGGGTCGCTGGTTCGAGTCCAGTCACCCCGACGAAGAGAAGGCCCGCGATGAAAGTCGTGGGCCTTTTTCGTTGCTCCCTCATGGCTCCCTCAGTGGTCTCACGAAGTGGACCCTGAGGCCTTCGCGCGATCCCTCCGCGCATCGCTAGGGACTCCTTATTACAGGCTTTTACCTTTGCGCCCCTCCAACAATCTCAATGAAGTTTCGTCCCCATCTATTCCTCGTTCCACTCGCACTGTCCGGCCTTTGGGGCTGTGGCACGTCCGATGCCCCCAAAGGCACCGCCTCGTCCTCGGGCAGCGCACAAACAACTTACGTCATGGACCCACACAGTTTTGCACGTCCCGAAGAGGCGGTGATCACCCACTTGGACCTCGACATCCATGTGGACATGGATAAGCACGTCATCAGCGGTACCGCCACCTACGACCTTAAGCGGCAAAGCGGTGACAGCGTGATCTTCGATACCGATGGGCTCGACATCAAAGGCGTCATGTTGAGCGATGGCAGCCCGGCCCAATACACTATGGGCGATACCACGGCCTTTATGGGACGCGCTTTGAAGATCGCTTTGCCGAAAGGCATGGACAAGGTGTCGATCACCTACAACACAACGGATGGAGCGAAGGCGCTGCAGTGGCTCTCTCCAGCGCAGACCTCGGAGAAGAAATTTCCTTTCCTATTCACGCAGGGCGAAGCGATCCTTACGCGCACATGGATCCCCATCCAGGACAGCCCCGGCATCCGCATCACCTATAATGCGCACGTGACGGTGCCGCCGACATTGATGGCCGTGATGAGCGCCACGAATCCGCAGCAGCGAAGCGTGGACGGGTCATACAGCTTCACCATGGATAAGCGGATCCCATCCTATCTGATCGCTCTGGCGGTGGGTGACCTGGGGTTCAAGTCAACGGGTACGCGCACCGGTGTCTATGCGGAACGCAGCGTAGTGGATACCGCCGCGTGGGAGCTGGCCGATATGGAGAAAATGGTGGAAGCCGCGGAAGCACTTTATGGACCGTATCGCTGGGGCCGCTATGACGTGATCGTCCTGCCGCCCAGCTTCCCCTTCGGTGGAATGGAGAATCCGTGTCTCACTTTCGCGACGCCCACGATCCTTGCAGGCGACCGCTCGCTGACTTCGCTGATCGCGCATGAGTTGGCGCATAGCTGGAGCGGCAACCTGGTGACCAATGCCACGTGGAACGACTTCTGGCTGAACGAAGGCTTTACCGTGTACTTCGAGCATCGCATCACCGAGAAGCTCTATGGCAAGGAATACAACGACATGACCTGTCTGCTCGGCTACCAGGACCTGCTCACCGACATCGCAGCGATCGACAGCAGCGCACATCCGGAGGACAGCGCACTGCACCTTCACCTCGAGGGCCGCGACCCCGATGATGGCATGACGGATGTACCCTACGACAAGGGCTACGGCCTGCTCCGCCTGATCGAGAGCAAGGTGGGGCGGCCCAAGTTCGATGTCTTCCTGCGCGGATATTTCGATCACTTCGCGTTCCAGAGCATCACCACGGACATGTTCACCGACTACATCACGAAGAACCTGCTGGAGCCGGAGCATGTGCAGATCGACTTCGATAACTGGCTGAACAAGCCCGGCATCCCTGCGGATTACATCATCCCGGTCTCTGATAAGTTCAAGTTGGTGGATGCGCAGATCGATCGGTGGAACAAAGGCACGTCCGCCAAGGACCTCGCCATCACCGGCTGGGGCACCTTCGAATGGATGCACTTCCTGCGCCACCTGCCGAAAGGGCAGACCGAAAAGCAGATGGACAACCTCGATGCGACCTTCCATTTCACCGCTTCGGGCAATTCAGAGATCCTGGCCGCATGGCTGGAGCAATGCATCAAGAACGACTACGAGAAGGCCTACGGAAAGCTGGATGAATTCCTCACCACCGTCGGTCGCCGGAAGTTCCTCATGCCGCTCTATCAGGAGCTGATCGCCACGGCGAAGGGCAAGGCCATCGCCCTGAAGATCTACGCACATGCCCGCCCGAACTATCACAGCGTAAGTGCGCATACCATCGACGGCATGCTGCAATGGACACCGGCGATGGCGAAGACGGCAGCCGCTCCCGCGTCATAAGAAGCCCGAGGAACCAAATGGAAAAAGCCCCCGGATCCCGGGGGCTTTTTCATGAATGAAGCAAGAACTCAATGCGCGATCACGATCCGGCGAATGTCGCGGCGTCCATCGGGAGTGGTGAACCGGCAGAGGTATTGGCCGTCGCCGAGTTCGCTGAGGTTCACGGTGCTCTGAAGTGTACCGCCGTTCGCTGAGCCCAAGCTGACGGTGCGCACTTGCTGGCCGAGCATGTCCAGTACATCCATGGTGATCGCACCTTGACCCATGCCAGCGATCTCAACAATGACCTGCCCTTGTGAAGGGGAAGGACGCACGGTGAGACTTTGGGCTCCGATCTGTTCCGTGATGCCTGCGATGCAGGGTGCTGTTTCAATAACTCCGCCAGGAGGGAAGAAGGCCACGAAATCGGACATGCTGCTAATGGGCCACATGTCATTCGCGATCATCGTGTTATCGGGGCCGATAAGGCAGTATGTGGGGAAGGCATTGACACCAAAGGTTGATGTGACCGCAGCGCCGCCGCCCTCATTACTGACCGCGGGGCAGTGATGGTAGCTGCCACCGTGGGCGATCTCGTAGGCAACGACCGCGGCCGAGTTGTCCTGACCGTCGTTGATCGTGAGGCAGATCAGGTCGTGGCTGTTGCAACCATAGGTGTCATTCAATTGGTTGAAGTAAGGAGAAGTGGCCTGGCAGGGTCCGCATGTGGTGAAGAAGAAATCCAGTGCCACGTATTTTCCTTGCGAGGTGTAGTCGTAAAGCGAGTGCGTGACGCCATCGACATCGGTGACCGTGAAGTTGGCGACCGTGCTGCCGATCGCGTAATTGCCCGTTTGGGCTTGGGCAAAGGACAGGGTACCGATCAGAATGAGCAGGAGTAGGGGTCGTTTCATGAGTATGGATTTTATGCAATGTATGGAGATCCACGGCCATCGTGAATGCTCAGGGCACAACATACCGGTCGTGATGCCTACTTGCACTGGTCGAGGATCCGCTTCAGCGTGAGCGCATCCAAGGCGTGGCCTCCTTCGAATGGCACTGTACGGAAGCGCACCCCGCTCTCGCGCAGTCGGGCTTCATTGCGAGAATGCGCCGCTTCATTCACGACCTTGTCCTGTGTGCCATGTACGAGGACCATCGCGCTATCACACCAACGCTGGTGCATATCCGCGGCTTCAAGTTCGGGAGGAAACGTTCCTCCCCAAAGGACGATCTGGTCAAATGTGGTTTCGCCCTGTATCGCCCATCGGTGGCAACACTTTGGGAGAAACCGAGCACCGACACGGGAATGCCCGGTGGGCAAAGGCTGCGGAGGTGTTCGACCAGCCGATCCAAATAGCTGATCTGGTCGGCGATCTCGTGGTCGGGATCCTCGCGCGTCATCCACGTGGCGCCCACGCGGGAGTGCTCGGCATCGGTGTAGTAGCGTGAAAGACCCTCGGGTGCCGCGATGAGCTTTCCGCTTTCCGATCCGGTGAAAGGCCTCAAGAAAAAACGCGCGAGCTGACCATATCCGTGCAGCGCGATCCAGATGTGTGTCGCGCTGTCCGCATCGCCCAACGTGTGGTAGCGTGCGGTGCGCGGAACGGTGAGATGATGTTCTTCCACGGTCAGTAGGCGAGCAATTCCTTTAGGACCATTCCGACCTTTTCCTCGCTGGGGATCATGGTCGCTTCGAGCGTGCTGTTCAGTGGGATCGCAGGCATGTCCTCCGAACCGATGAAACGCACCGGGGCGTCGA
Organism: Flavobacteriales bacterium; assembly: GCA_041691695.1. Classification (GTDB taxonomy): domain Bacteria; phylum Bacteroidota; class Bacteroidia; order Flavobacteriales_F; family PHOS-HE28; genus PHOS-HE28. The sequence goes on along the minus strand of JBEPUG010000181.1, from coordinate 1,935 downwards.
GTTGCTGGAAGCACGTTTGGTTGATCCGCCCGGCTAAGGCCTGTGCGAAGGAGTTGGTCAATGTCTCTTCCGTCACCACGAGGCAGCGGCCATGTTCACGCACCGCGCCCATCACCGTTTCCTCATCCATGGGGACCAACGTGCGCAGGTCGATAATGGTGATCCGGCCCGGCAGGCTCTTCGCTGCGTCCTTCGCCCAATAGACGCCCATGCCATAGGTGACGATAACTGCGGCTTCACCTTTCTCGATCTGCGCCGCATCCGCTTGCATAACGATGCGCGCCTTACCGAACGGGATAATGTAGTCGGCGGAAGGCTCGATGGTCTTCGCCTCTTCCGTCCCGGCGATCTTGCTCCAGTAAAGCCCCTTGTGCTCGAGCATCACCACGGGATTCGGATCGTAGTAGGCCGCCTTCATCAGGCCTTTCAGGTCCGCGCCATTGCTGGGGTATGCGACCTTTATGCCCTTGATGTTGCAGAGCACGCTCTCCACGCTGCTGCTGTGGTAAGGGCCACCGCTGCCGTAAGCGCCGATGGGCACGCGGATCACGCAGGACACCGGCCATTTGCCGTTGGAGAGATAGCAGCTGCGCGCCACTTCCGTGTAGAGCTGATTCAACCCCGGCCAGATGTAATCCGCGAACTGCACCTCCACGATCGGCTTCAGCCCCACGGCGCTCATGCCCACGGTGCTGCCGACAATGAAGGCTTCCTGGATCGGTGTGTTGAAGACGCGGTGATCGCCGAAGTCGCGGCCCAGTGTGGCGGCCTCGCGGAACACGCCACCGAGCCGCGCGCCGACGTCCTGGCCGTAAAGCAGGCAGCGCGGATCCTCCTGCATCAGCTCGCGGATCGCGAAGAGCGCACAGTCCACCATCAGCGTCTGCTCCTTGTCCTGTGGCGCGCGCGTGCCCTGTTCCTCGGTGATCGGGGTAGGGGCGAACATGTGTGTAAAGAGATCCTCCGGACGGGGGTCTTCCGCCGCGCGGGCGAGATCGAAGTCGGCCTTGACCTTGGCAATGGCCTTGCGCTCCAGTTCCTTCAGGCCTTCACGTTGGATTCCAAGGTCCAGCAGTTGCTGGAAAAAGCGCGGTTGCGGATCACGCTTGCGATGCTCGGCGAGGTCTTGTTCGCTGCGGTAGAAGTCCATCCGCACGCCGCTGGTGTGGTGGTTCAGCAACGGCACCTTGGCGTGGATCAGGAAAGGGCGACGCTCCTTGCGCACCGTGGCGATCATCTCGTGCAGAACGTTGTAGCAGGTGAGGAAGTCGGTGCCATCCACCTTGCGCACGTCCATTCCTGGAAAGCCTTTCGCGTACTGGCTGGCATCACCGGTGCGGATCTCTTCTGCACTGGCGCTGATGTCCCATTCGTTGTCCTGCACGAGATAAATGATCGGCAGCTTCTTTAGCACCGCCATGTGGAAAGCTTCGCTCACTTCTCCCTCAGTGACGGCGGCATCGCCGATGGAACAGACGACCACCGGTGCATCTCCGCCGCGGTCCTCCGCGATGCCCGCGCGCTCCATGTATTGCAGGCCCAGCGCGACGCCCGTGGTGGGGATCGCCTGCATGCCGGTGGCGCTGCTCTGGTGCGGGATCTTCGGCATGTCGTCGCGCCGCAAGCTCGGGTGGCAGTAGTAGGAGCGGCCGCCGCTGAAGGGGTCGTCGCGCTTGGCCATCAATTGCAGCATCAGCTCGTACGGCCGCATACCGATGCCCAATAGGATGCTGTCATCGCGGTAATAGGGCGCCACGAAATCCTGCGGTTTCAGTTGAAGCCCAAGGGCGAGTTGGATCGCTTCGTGCCCGCGTGAAGTGGCATGGACATACTTGCTGGTGAACTTGAAGTTCTCCTCATAGATGTCCGTCATGGCCTTGGCGGTACACATCAGCTCCCAGGCCTTCAGGAGTGTGGCGTGCCCAAGGATGGTCT
>JBEPUG010000180.1:0-6281 GCA_041691695.1 Flavobacteriales bacterium | reverse complement strand
ATTGGCCCTGGAGATCATCAACGGCCGATTCTGGCTGAACGACTTCAGGGTCTATTACATGGCCGCGGACAACATGCGCCATGGCATGCCGATCTACAACGAGGTCTTCGGCGAGGATACGGGCCTCTACAAGTACGTCCCAGCGGTGTTGTATTTCTTCGAGCCCTATACCTTCCTGCCCTACGACGCGGCTGGCATCCTCCACTACACGATGATGGGCGTGATGCTCATCGCGAGCTTCGTGGTGGTGGAGCGCACGCTCTTGAAGATAGCCGGTGACATTCCCCGCGCCTCTCTCCGAGCAGGGTTGGGGCTTCTCTGTATCGCGGTGCTGCTTACCCGCGAGCTGCATCTCGGGAACATAAACCTTGGCCTCATCTTCCTTGCCGTGCTTGGAACGGAACGGTTCATCGCAGGCAAGGCAGTACCTGCAGGCATCGCTTTCGGCATCAGCTGGCTCATCAAACCCTACTTGCTGTTGATGATCGTTCCGCTGATCATCCGGCGGGAATGGAAGATCCTAAGCACCGCTGCAGCCACTATGGCCATCGGTCTGTTGCTGCCCATGCTTTTCGAAGGTCCGCGGATCTGGTGGGAACTGCTGCGCGAATGGGTTTTCGCGATGATCCATCACACACAGGTCATGGATAGCCCAGACCGGATAGGCATTATATTGGGTGAACTGGTAGGCAAGTCTCCGTCCTCGCTCTTTGATGTGGCATTGATCGGTCTCGCAGGTGTTGGACTTGCCTGGTTGACTTGGCGCGATCGGGAACACAACACGGAACTCCCTTCCAACGACATGGATCGCGCGTTCGAGTTGTGGCTGGCCGCTGCCGTAGTGCCCAATCTGGTGATCACCGACCAGCAGCATTTTATGTTCTCGCTACCGCTTGTACTCTTCATCTTGGCGTGGCTGTTCAACAAGCGCGATAGGACCGAATTGCTGCTATTTCTTGTGGCGTTATTCGGCTATTCGCTTCGCAGTTCCGACCTATGGGGAAGAGCGGTGGAGAACAGGATGGTGGGGTGGGGTGTTCTCGGATTGGGGAATATTCTCCTGATGGTCGTGGCGTGCCTTGCATGGTCGCATTGGCGCACTATGCTGCGAGATCCTAAGCCACGCGGCTAAAACACGGTGCGCTACCATTCCGCATCCAAGGAAGCCTCCCGGAGGAACGGATCTTGTGCGTAAGCGGGCCGACCTCAAGACCATGTCCAAATACGAATTCCAACAGCAGCTGGTGGACCTGCGGAAGCAGCTCTACTATTTCGCCCTGAGTCTCACCCACGACCGGGACAATGCGCACGACCTGATGCAGGAGAGCATGCTACGCGCGCTCACCTACAGTGACAAGTTCCGAGACAACACCAACTTCAAGGCGTGGGTGTATACCATCATGAAGAACACCTTCATCAACGGACATCGGCGCGGAAAGCGCACCGACCGTTTGATGGGGCATATCGAGCGCGACCGTGAGCGCATCAGCCGTGTTGAAACTCCTGCCAGCGCGGAGGCAACTGTGCGCATGGGAGAGATACAAGGAGCCATGCGCAAGCTGGACGACATCTTCCGCACACCTTTTCAGCTGCATCACGAAGGCTTCAAGTACCATGAGATCGCTGATCGCTTGGAGATACCGGTGGGAACGGTGAAAAGCAGGATCCACCAAGCACGTCATCGCCTGATGGGTATGCTGACCGACCCCTCTGAAAGGTGGAATTGAGCTAGCGCTGCGCACATCGCATATGGAACACAATTGATCAAGCGCTAGGTCAACTAAGAGCCATGGACCGGGATAGGTGTTGAGCCTCTCTCGGTCCATTTTTTACGTTCATGTCTTTGCCAATTATTTTTATTCGATGATCCAGTTGTTCAACTTTATCGTTTATTTGTTGAACAAGCCACAGACAGCGTTTTGAGTGCCCACTCCTCCATCATCATCGGCTCCGGCATTTCCGGGCTTGCCGCCGCTGCTGTTTTGGCACAGCGCGGAGTGCACGTCACCGTGCTGGAACGCAACGCTACCGTGGGCGGGCGCGCTCGGACATGGGAGCACGAGGGCTTCACCTTCGACATGGGACCCAGCTTCTACTGGATGCCCGATGTCTTCGAGCGCTTCTTTGCACGCTTCGGTACTTCTGCGAAAGAGCACTACGACCTTCGTCTCTTATCACCCTCCTACTCGGTGATCTTCGGGCCCGATGACCGCTGGGACCTGCCCGCAGGACGCGATGCGGTGGCAGCACTTTTCGACCAGGAAGAACCGGGAGCCGGCAAAAAACTGGGGGCCTTCTTGGACGAGGCGGCGGTGAAATACCGGCTCGGGATGCAGGACATCGTTTACAAGCCATCGCTGAGCTGGGCTGAATACGTTGATCCGAGGGTCTTGCTTGGTCTGTTTCGCACTTCGGTCCTCTCTTCACTTCGTTCGCACGTGCGGAAAATGTTCACCAGCGACCGCATCCGTCGCGTAATGGAATTTCCTGTGCTGTTCCTCGGCGCCACTCCGCCGAACACACCCGCGCTCTATAGCTTGATGAACCACGCGGACATCGATCTGGGCACGTGGTATCCGATGGGAGGCATGGGCAAGATGATGGATGCGATGCAGCGCGTAGCGGAGGACCAAGGCGCGGTCATTCGCACCTCGGACGCCGTGAAGCGGATCATCATAAAGGATGGAAAGGCTATCGGCGTGGAATCCGAAAGCGGCACCTACACGGCAGACATCGTATTGGCGACTGCGGACTATCACCATGTGGAAATGGACCTGCTTCCTGCGGATCATCGCTCCTACTCCAAGCAGTTCTGGAAAGGCCGCACCATGGCGCCCAGCACGCTGCTCTTTTACATCGGCTTGGACACCTTGATCCCGAATATGCAGCACCACACACTGTTTTTTGACGAGGACCTCGACCGCCATGGCGCGGACATCTACACACTTGAACGATGGCCGGAGAAGCCGTTGTTCTATGTCAGCTGCACGTCAAAGACGGATCCATCCGTTGCGCCGCCCGGCTGCGAGAACGTGGTCATCTTGATCCCTATCGCAAGTGGTTCCGTAGATGATGATGCCATACGTGAACACTACTTCCATATCGTCGCCGACCGCATGCAACGCCACTTCGGGGTGGATATCCGCAAACACATCAAGGTGAAACGCAGTTATTGCGTGAAAGACCTCGAAACGGATTACAACGCCTTCCGCGGAAACGCATACGGCTTGGCCAGCACTTTGCTTCAAACAGGTCCACTTCGCCCGCGCGTGAAGAGCAAGAAGGTCCGAGACCTTTACTACGCTGGTCAATTGAGCGTCCCCGGTCCTGGATTGCCACCTGCGCTGATCAGCGGACAAGTGGCGGCCGATCTCATCCTTAAAGAGCACAACTGGTCATGAACACCATCCAACTCTACGACTCCGTATGCTCCGAAGTGAGCGGTAGCGTCGTCAGCCACTACAGCACTTCATTCTCCATCGGGATACGCTCGCTGAATCCGCGCTTCCGTGCGCCGATCAAGGCGATCTATGGCTTCGTGCGCTTCGCCGACGAGATCGTGGACACCTTCCACGGCCATGACAAGCGCACTTTGCTCGCCCGCTTTCGCGAGGATACATGGCGCTCGATCGAGGATGGTATCAGCCTGAACCCGATCCTGCACAGCTTCCAGCGCACAGCAAACACCTATGGCATCGACGCATCGTTTATCGACCCGTTCCTCGCCAGCATGGCGATGGACCTGGACCGCACGGTGCATGATGAAGACACCTTCGCCACCTATGTGCTGGGGTCCGCGGAAGTAGTTGGATTGATGTGCCTGCGCGTGTTCTGCGAAGGCGATAATGCGAGGTACGAACGCCTCAAGCCTGCCGCTATGCGCCTGGGATCCGCCTTTCAAAAGGTGAACTTCCTCCGTGATCTTCAAGATGACCATGACGCCTTGGGACGCACCTATTTCCCCGGCATCGATGTGGACCACATGGACGATGAGATGAAGAAGCGCGCAGAGGCGGATATGGCCTTGGACTTCAAGGCCGCGTTGGAAGGCATTCGTGAATTGCCCACCGGATCCCGCTTCGGAGTTTACACCGCATACCTCTACTACCTAGCCCTGTTCCGCAAGATCCAAGGACTTTCAGCCAGCAGGATCATGCATGAGCGGATCCGCGTTGGCAAGCGCGCGAAAATGCGCCTGCTCACCACCAGCTACCTCAAGCACAGCTTCGGTCTACTGTGATGAAAACCTCGGCGACAACGGAGCAGGTGGTGCTTGTGAATGAGCATGACGAAGCGATCGGCACCATGGAGAAGATGGAAGCGCACCGCTTGGGCAAACTGCACCGCGCCTTCAGCATCTTCCTCTTTGACAATGATGGCCGCGTGCTCCTGCAGCAACGTGCCTCCGCGAAGTACCACAGTCCCGGACTTTGGAGCAACGCCTGCTGCAGCCATCCGCGTCCGGACGAGGATGTGATGAACGCGGCCTCTCGCAGGCTGCACGAGGAATTGGGGATCACCACACGGCTGGAGGAGCGATTCGCTTTCACCTATCACGCGCGATTCTCAAATGATCTTCAGGAGCACGAGTTCGATCATGTGTTGTTCGGATCATTCACAGGAAAGACCGATCCTGACCCTACGGAAGTGATGTCCGTACGTTGGGTATTGCCGAAGGAACTGAGCGCTGAGATCGCCGCCACGCCGGATGCCTTCACGTCATGGCTGAAGATCTGCTGGCCGCAAGTGATCGAGCATCTGCAACGCGAACCCATTCTTCCATGAGTGCTGACCGGCCCAAGGTGAGCATCCATTGGTTCCGCAGGGACTTGCGCGTGGCTGACAACCACGGGTTCTACCGCGCGTTAGCTGAATATGGCGATGTGCTTCCGCTCTTCATCTTCGACACGCACATCCTTGACCGCTTGGAGAACAAGGCCGATCGCCGCGTGGACTTCATACATCGGGCATTGCTGGATCTGAAGAAGCAACTGGAGGCGCGAGGTGGCTCTCTCCTCATTCAGAATGGATCACCTGAAGAGGTTTGGCAGCAACTGTCGGAACACTATGACATCACCGCCGTCACCGCGAACCACGATCACGAGCCGTATGCGCTCGAACGCGATGCGCGTGTGCTTGACCTGCTGCGCGAAAAAGGAATTTCCTTCCGCACTTTCAAGGACATCAGCATTTTCGAGCGGAATGAAGTGATGAAGGACGACGGAGGCCCATACACTGTCTTCACTCCATACAGCCGCAAGTGGAAAGCCTTGTTCACACCGGACATGGCCGCCCCCTTCGAGAGTGAAATAGGGCTGGACCGTTTATGGAAGACCGCTCCGCTCCCATTCCCTGCACTGGAGGACCTCGGCTTTTTAGAGACCGACCTGCAGGTTCCTCCATCACACGTTGAGGATGATCTCTTGGCCCACTATGCGGAAACGCGCAACATCCCAGGGATCGCGGGCACCTCGCGTATAAGCGTGCACTTACGCTTCGGTACCGTCAGTCCGCGCGCCTTGGTGCGACAAGCATTGGCGATGAGCGAGACCTTTCTCAATGAATTGATCTGGCGTGAATTCTTCATGCAGGTGCTCTGGCATTTCCCAAAGGTGATCGATCACTCTTTCAAGCCTGCTTATGATAACATCGCGTGGGAGAATGATGAAAGCCAGTTCACCGCGTGGTGCGAAGGCAGTACCGGTTATCCCTTGGTGGATGCGGGCATGCGCGAGCTGGTGGCCACGGGCCTGATGCACAATCGCGTGCGCATGGTCACCGCGAGTTTCTTGACGAAGCATCTGCTCATCGACTGGCGCTGGGGCGAGGCTTGGTTCGCGGAAAAGCTGCTCGACTTCGAGCTCAGCAGCAACAACGGAAACTGGCAATGGGCCAGCGGCAGTGGCTGTGATGCGGCACCGTGGTTCCGCATCTTCAATCCCACGCTTCAACAGGAGCGTTTCGACCCGTCGTTAAGGTATGTTAAGCACTGGGTATCAGAGTACAACACAGCAAACTATGCAGCCCCGATCGTCGTTCATACCACAGCGCGGGACAAGGCCATCGCAGCCTATAAAGCAGGGATCGGAGAGAAACGCGCGATGAACACACAACAACACTAACACACACACTACGATGCCACGCAAGAAACGCCAACTCATCCTCACCCAACCGGTGCGTGAGGGACTGAAGACCTTCAAAGTCCGCCTCGACGCCCGGACGGTGATCACACTCGCCAGCAAGAAGGCACTTGAATTCTGGAAGGAACGATACCCTAACGC
>JBEPUG010000179.1:0-6318 GCA_041691695.1 Flavobacteriales bacterium | reverse complement strand
GACCTGGTCGAAGTCGAGCAGCGCCGGCTGGCCCGCGGGCGGCTTGGGAATGTTGAGTTCGTTGTAGACGATCGGCTTGGTGCCGAGCAGGTCGGACTGGTCCTGGAAGCTGTCCATCCAAGCGCCACCCTGCTTGTTGTCGCGGGCGAAGTAGTCGGTGTAGATGAGGCCGATGGAGGAACTGTCCGCATCGAAGACCTCGAAGACGCGCACCTCCGGGCGGTAGGTCGGAAGATCCTTACGCTCCTTGAAGCTTACCCCATACATCTCGTGCGCGGCGAAGAAGACGCCGTTATGCAGCACATTATCCAATTCGAAATAGGGTTTGATCTGGCTTTCGTCGAGGTCGTATTCAGCCTTGCGAACCTTCTCGGCATAGAAGTCCCAATCCCAAGGAGCGAGCGTGAATCCGCCCTTCTCCTTGTCGATGACCGCCTGCAACTTGGCGGCTTCGGCCTTCACGTTCTTCACGGCCGCGGGCACCATGCCGGTGAGGAGTTTTACGGCGGCATCAGGCGTCTTGGCCATCTGATCGGCCAAGGTGTATGCGGCAAAATTCGGGTAGCCCAACAGCTTGGCTCTTTCGGCGCGCAGTTGTGCAAGGCGGCTCACGGTAGAGCGCTGATCCGAGGAATCACCCAGCATGCCGCGGTTGATGGATGCGTTGTAGATGCGTTCACGCAGTGCGCGGTCCTTGATCTCGGCCAGAACAGGCTGCATGGTGGTGTTCTGCAGCGTGATCAACCACTTGCCGCTATCACCGCGTGCCTTGGCAGCGGCTGCGGCGGATTCGATCTCGGCATCGGACATGCCGTCCAACTTCGACTTGTCGTCCACCAGCACGGCGGCCTTGTTCACTTGCTTAAGCAGGTTGACCACAAAGAGCGTGGTGAGGTTCGACTCCTCCTTGTTCAAGTCGCGCATCTTCTTCTGATCCGCATCGTTCAGCAATGCACCGGCGCGCACCATTTGCGTGTAGTAGCGTCCGACCAAACGGGTGGAAACGCTGTCCAGCCCCAAAGAATCACGCTTGTCGTAGAGCGTCTTGACGCGGGCGAAAAGCTTCGGGTCGAGGTTGATAGCATCGCTATGCGCGGCGAGCTTCGGCGCGATGTCGGTGTTGGTGGCTTGAAGGCTGTCGTTGGTGTTGCAGGCCACGAGGTTGAAGAAGACCTTCTCGGCGCGGGTCAACTCCTGCCCGCTCTTCTCCATGGCGATGATGGTATTGTCGAAGGTGGGCGCCTCGCTGTTGTCGTCGATGGCCTTTACCTCGTCCATCTGCGTCTTCATCCCCTCCTCCATCGCGGGACCGAAATCGCCGTTGTGGATCTTGGTGAAGTCCGGTGCGCCCATGTAGAGCGTGCTTGCTTGTGCGAATGGATTTTCGCGGGTCGGTGCGGTCGTTGACATGTCTTTCTTGGTGGTGTCACTCGTGCCGCACGAGGCGGCAAGGATCAAAAGGGACAACGCGGCGAGGGAATGGTTCATGCAGTTGGGAAATGGGAGGGCGAATGTAGTAGAACAGGACGGGAACCTATTTCGGCTCCGGCGAGATGCCGAATAGAGCGAAGTTATCCACGCCCAATGCGACGCGCACCTTGTCATTCCATTGCGCCAGCTTCTTCGGATCCTCGCCATAGTGCGTCTCCTTCAGGAACCTACCAGTGCTCTGGTCCATGGCCTTTTGCGCCTCTGCGTGGATCGCCCGAATGCGGTCCAACGAAAGCCCGGGCTCGGCCAACGCCGACTGCATTCGCCTCCGCTCGATCTCACAGAGGTCGAAGAAGAGGTTGACCAGAACGTCCGCGTGGTGTCGATCGGGAAGATGGCAATAGGACCTGAAGCCGTCGAAGACCGTCGCACTGAAGGTGCGGTATCCATTGGCTGTCTCATCAATGTTGAGATAGAGCAGGACCACCAGGTCCATTCGGCTTGCCATGGTCGTGGCCATATCGCTCTTGGCGGGCAATGGTGCATATGCCGTGCTGTCCATTACGTCCACGAAGCTGATCCGCAGGGTACACGACCAGAAGGCATTGTTGCTTTGGAATAAGCCACGGCGGTCATTCCCTGTTAGGCCAAACCCCCGATGACTTCCCAGAAGCAGTCCTTCCTTCGCGAAGAGCACATCATCTCGTTGCTGCCGCTCGGTCCGCACGAGCCTTGGCGAATTCTCCCAGAAAGCACTATCGTAGGGCATGGAAAGAACCTTGCGGTAGTCCGTCAGCTCAGCATTGTCGTAAAAGAGCGGCAGGATGAATTTCTCCCCCGGCGCAAAAACGTGGATGACCGCCTTTGACCAAAAGCGCCAGTCGTTGTGGAAACCCGGATCCTCTGCTGCCAGACGGGCAGCAAGGGTGTCGGTATGATAGGTGAGCGCATAGGCCAGTTCGATCGTGTTCAGGATCGACCTGCCCTCCCAGGTGGAATAGGTCTGGCGAAAGTGCAGGTCGACATCGCGCAATTCGTCCTCCGGTCCCATGGGCAAGAACGGATGTCGTCTGCAACTGTCGCAGTCCAGTTGCAAGGTGCGAACTGTGGCCATTCCTGCGTCGATCCATAGCTCACCGTGGAAGAAGGTGCCATCGTTGTTCTTCGGGGTGAAGCGCACGTGGTACAGTTCATCGGGATCGTGTGTGATCGAGATCACGTTAAGCTCATAGGCACGACGCAATGCTTTGCGGGAACGACACTGCAATGGCGTGGAAGGGAATGCACTGTTGCGCTCCGCCGGATGCAACAGCATGAAGGCGCGGCTCGTGTTGAGGCTCACCATGAACCGTCCATGGTCCGGCAACAGACCGATGCGACCTTGCTTGAGGTCCAACGCCTCGACGTCGGCACCATTGAAGCTGCCGTTGTAGAAGCATTCGATCCCTTCCACCGGTCTATCGGAGGTGCGGGTCTCCAATTCAAAGTAGGTCTTCCCGCTGTAGCGTCCGATCTGTCGAAGGTGCTTCCCACATGCGATGATCAGATCGCAAAGCGCGTCGGAACGACCCACCACTTGCACAGCGGAGAGCTCGGTCTGCGCCGGTGTCAAACGCACTTCCGATCGCTGGCGTATCGCCGCCACGGTCGATCGCAGAGACCGAAATCCCAGATAGGAGAAAACGAGAGTGTCATTATCATTAACCGCTGTCATGCGGAACACGCCTTCCTCGTTGGTGATCACTCCTTCACCCGAACGCATGGAAACCACGCTGGCATAAGGCAATGGTTCATTGGAAACCGCATCGAGAACGCGTGCCTCGATCGAAGGCTGGCCAAAAGCAACAGAGGCAAGCAGCAGCAAAAGAAGTCCGTGGATATCGCGCAGCAACCGCATGTGGCCAGCAAAATACGCGAGGAGTGTAGGAAGCGACTACTTCGCAGCGACCGCCTTCATCCGCCAGCGCCCCACGACCACGCCAGCGATCACCAGCGCCAAAGCGAAGCCTTGGGCGATCAAGCCTTGGGCCGTGGCATGGATGCCGAGCAACGGCACGGAGATGAACCGCACCAAGGTGGCTTGAAGCACACCCGCCTCCTGCAACGCGGCAACACCGTTCCCCGTGAAGACAATGGCCATCAAGGCCAGCAGGCCCGCCGTTGCTGCGAAGAAGGGACCTATAGGCAACCGCACACTGAACTTCAGAATTGCTCCTCCTATCAGCGCCAGCAATATTGCGGCTGCGCCGATGCCGCCCAATACCGCATGTTGGCCCTCGGGGCCGGCCTGGCTCAGCAAGGTCTCGTAGAAGAGGATGATCTCGAAAAGCTCGCGATACACGGCGAGGAAAGAGATGCCAGCGAGTGTCCACAGCGTGCGCTGGCCAAGTGCCGCGTCCACCTTGTCACGGATGAAGCGATGCCAAGCCTTGGAGTTCGACTTGTTATGCAGCCAATAGCCCACATACAAGAGCATCGCAGCGGCGACGAGTGCGGTGAATCCCTCTGTCATCTCACGGCTCGCACCGGAGATCGAGATCGCATAACGCGCCACCAGCCATGTAAAGAAGCCCAATACCAAGGCAATGATCCAGCCCGCATGGATATAAGGAAGGGCATCGCGGCGACCGGTCTTCAGCACCAGTGCGATTATGGCCGCGAGCACAAGGATCGCCTCCAGACCTTCTCGCAGAAGGATCAACAAGGCACTGAAGAATGCCGCGGTGGGTGAAAGTGCATCCCCGGAAAGTTGCTCGTCCGTGCGGTCCAGAAGAGAGTTGATGCGACCTATACTGGCCGCGACAGAATCCGAAGGGGCGTTGGATGCAATGGTGGAGCGCAGGGCCATCATTTCGTGCTCCGTCTGCTTGCGCAGAGGGGCGTCCACATTGTCCAAGGGCGCCTCGATCAATTCAAATCCTTCGAGGTAAGCACTGATCGCTAGTTGGCGCGCATTGGCAGGGTCACCTTGGCGATAGGCTTCCAGCGCGGCCTGCAACTTTTCCCTGGTGATGGCCAACGGCGAGGGAGCATCAACATGGATGGCTTCCGGATGCGCAAGAAGATAAGCAAGCACGGCTACACGGTCCGGCCCATGCTGTTTCTTGACATCACTCGGTGTGGCCGTGACCAATGTGCGTAAGTCCTTGAATTCATCAGCACCAACGTCCTGATTCCACAGCTCTTCGCCCCGCGCGATCTGGTCCGGCTTGGAGCGTATGCCCGCCACATGGAAGGCCAGGTCCCATCGCTCCGCTTCGGACAATGCGCCGTACGCCATCATGGATGTGCCTTCGACGCCAAGTGAGATGGTGTTGTACAGGCCGAATGGGCTGCGCAGATCCATGGCGGTCGCGTCCCGGAAATTGCGCGGCGCAGGATCAAGGCCCTTGGCTTGCGGGCCATCACCGGCTCCTGTCGGACCGTGACACGTGGAGCAGTGGGCGATGTAAAGCGCGTTCCCGTTCGCCAGGTCCGGGAGTTGCTTGGGTGCGACCGTAACACCATAGGCGCGGATCACATCACCCCGCAGGGCCGTGGCCAGTGCAGCCACATCCACTCCATCCGCCTTGTCGGCAATGTGCTTTTGCAGGTTCCGAGCGCCCGTTAAGAGGTCCGGTCCTCCTTGGGCCTTAGGCAAAGCTTCCAACAATTCCACCACCTGCTGCGCGAATTCCTGCTGTTCGGCATACTCCGAAGTGTCCAGCACTTGACCATTCTTCACAAAGGCCGGATAATCCACGCTCACATAATCCAGCATGTGGACCACGGTGCGGGCCTGCTCGTCACTTCCCTGTGCAGCGAACGCGCCAAGATGGACGCAGCATGCGAGGAAACTGAATAGGGCAAGCCGCAGTGTGCGCATCACACGTTGAAGAGGAAGTGCATTATGTCTCCATCCTTTACGATGTATTCCTTCCCTTCTACACGAAGCTTGCCGGCTGTTTTAGCCCCGGCTTCACCCTTCAGCGCGATGAAGTCCGCATAAGCGATCACTTCCGCGCGGATGAAGCCTTTCTCGAAATCACTGTGGATGACGCCGGCGGCCTGAGGTGCGGTCATACCTTGGTGAATGGTCCACGCGCGTACCTCTTGCACACCTGCGGTGAAGTAGGTGGCGAGCTTCAGCAGATCGTAAGCGGCATGGATGAGTTTGTTGACACCGGGCTCTTCCAGACCTAGGTCCTGTAGGAACATGTCGCGTTCCTCTGCGGTCTCCATGGTGGCGATCTCTGCCTCGATGGCCGCAGTGACGAAGATGACCTCGGCGTTCTCGCTCGCCACGGCCTTCCGCACCAACTCCACATACCCGTTGCCGGTGGTGGCGCTCTTCTCATCCACGTTGCAGACATAAAGCACGGGCTTCGTGGTCAGCAATTGGAATTCGTCCACCAATACGGGGTCATCGTTCGCGGTGACGGCGGACCGGGCGCTTTCACCTTTTATCAGTACGGCCTTGAAGCGGCTTAGCAGATCGAATCGACGCTTGGCCTCCTTGTCTCCGATCTGCGCTCCCTTTTCCACTTTCTTCAAGCGGGCCTCCACGGTTTCGAGGTCCTTCAATTGCAATTCTATATCGATCACCTCCTTGTCGCGCACGGGATCGACAGCGCCATCCACATGGATCACGTTCGGGTCGTCGAAGCAACGCAGCACGTGGAGGATGGCATCGCACTCGCGGATGTTGCCAAGGAACTGGTTGCCCAGTCCTTCACCTTTGCTGGCACCTTTCACCAGTCCAGCGATATCCACGATCTCCACCGTGGTGGGTATGATGCGCTGCGGGGATACGATCGCCGCCAAGGCCTGGAGGCGCGGGTCGGTCACGGTGATGATGCCGGTGTTCGGCTCGATGGTGCAGAACGGGAAGTTGGCCGCTTGGGCCTT
>JBEPUG010000178.1:0-6345 GCA_041691695.1 Flavobacteriales bacterium | reverse complement strand
CACTGAGAAAGCCACGCAAGAATGCAACCCGGTAATGGCGCTCTTGTGTGACCCCTTCCCGGTTCGTTGCCCGGGATGACAGGCCGGGGTGAACGCGCGCAGTGAACAGAGAAGTCCGATCGTGAAGCTGATGTGGTTCTGTGCGCACAAATGCTCCCTGCGTTATCGGGCGTAGACCTCGATCCATCGGGGCTAACGGGCAGCTTGCAGAATGACCAACTATTAGACGAGCGGACGTATTTTGGGGATGAACACCCCCTAACGTTGGGCAGGGCCCTGAAATGCACGGTCCATTTGCCTTTCCCCACCGCATCCTCCCAATGGGCCTCCCCTATAGGTCCTAATTTTGGGCCCTGCCGCCAGTGTCTCTCCGATCGAACGATCGGGCTCTGGATCGACAAGAATTCCCTTTCCCGAACAACTGGACCTCCCCCCCTTTGGGCATTCATGGCCATGCCCCTTTGTTACCCGACCTCGTCCGCAGCCCAAGCCATTTCCCACATGCAGCGTTTCGCGCACCTCCTCCTCGTTCTCCTCGTTGCCATCTCTCCTGCGTTGGCCCAGACCAATTCGGAAAAGGCCAGCGTTGCGTTGAACGCCACCGTCCAGAGTTCCCCGGCGCGCATCACACTCACGTGGACGGCGCTGCCCAGCACCTCCTCCATCACGGTGTATCGGAAGGGTTTCGCGGATACCTCTTGGGGCAATGCGTTGGCCTATCCTTCCTCCTCCTCCACCCAGTACATCGACAATGCGGTGATCGTAGGCACGGCCTATGAATACAGGGTGGTGCGCACCGCCGGTGGCAAGACCGGGCAAGGTTACATCAGCTCCGGCGTCAATGTGCCGATGGCGGATTACCGGGGCAAGATGATCCTGCTGGTGGATAATACGTTCTCCGGTCCACTGAGCACGGAGTTGACCCAGCTACAAAAGGACCTGCGTGCCGATGGTTGGGCCGTGGTGCGCAGCGATGTGAGCAGGACAGCCTCGGTGACCAGCGTGAAGAACGTGGTGATCGCGGATTACAACGCCGACCCCACGCACGTGAACGCGCTATATATCATCGGCCACGTGCCGGTGCCCTACGCCGGTAACATCAACCCCGATGGACACAGCGAGCACAAGGGGGCTTGGCCGTGCGACGGATATTACGGGGACATCGATGGGACGTGGACCGACAACACCGTGAATTCCAGCGTTTCGGAGCGGTCGGCGAACTACAACATCCCCGGTGATGGCAAGTTCGACCAGAGCGACTTCCCATCGGCGGTGGAACTCCAAGTGGGACGCGTGGACATGTATGACATGCCAGCCTTCTCCCAGAGCGAGACCCAGCTCCTTCAGGCCTATTTGAACAAGGTGCATAATTTCAAGGTGAAGCAATGGGCGCCACAGGAACGGGGCATCCTCTTCGATAACTTCCAGTACATGTCGAACCCCTTGGGGGCTAGCGGCTGGCGGAACCTTACGCCCCTGGTGGGTGCGGCCCAGATCACGGCGCCCAACCCGAACGCCTATGCGTTCTCCACCTTCGTGAACGGCCAGAGCTATTTGTGGACCTATTCCTGCGGGGGGGGCCTGCAGGAAACAGTGAATGGGGTGCTCATTTACAATGGTGCGGACAATGTGTCCACCACGGAGACGTATGCCGCGCAACCCTGCAATGGGGCCTTCAACATGAGCTTTGGCAGCTACTACGGGGATTGGGACAACAGGAATAACTACCTGCGGGCACCTTTGGCCAGTGGCCAGGGGCTCACCAACTGCTGGGCCGCCATACCCGCATGGTACATGCAGGACATGGCCATGGGGGCGAACATCGGATATAGCACGAAGCTGACGATGAACAACACCTCCCTGTACACGCCGCTTACGGATGGATGGCAATCCACGATCGGGCGCTCGCACTTGGCGTTGATGGGCGATCCTTCGCTCCGCCAGAAGATGATCCCCATGCCGAGTGCCCTTGTGGTGACCAATGCCGGCGGATACCCTGCGTTCTCTTGGAGTGCGGCCTCTGGCAGCCCCGATGGCTATTACATCTACCGGTTCGAAGCGTCCGGTGCGATCACGCGTCTCAACACCTCGGCCGTGACCTCCACTAGCTATACGAACTATGCGGTGCCCTTCATCGCTGGAGCGCAGTACATGGTACGTGCCGTGAAATTGATCGTGGGGGCCAGTGGCAGCTACAAGGACCTCTCCCTCGGTGCCATCGCTACTGCCAGCGGCTCACTCCCGTTGGATTGCAACGGTGTGGCAGGCGGACCTGCACTACCTGGAACGCCGTGCAATGACGGACAGGCATCCACCACCGGTGATCATTGGGATCCCTCGTGCACGTGCGTAGGGAGTAACACAAGCGGCACAGGTTGCACGGGCACGCGTACAGAAAGCCAGAATTCCTGGGGGGCCACACCGCATGCGAATAATGCGGCCGGCTACATGATAGCGCATTTCGCCCAAGCCTTTCCTGCACCGAACTTCCTGAAGGTCGGGTCGCCAGTGCGACAGTGGAAATTCAATACAGGCAATTCGATGGCCGCCTTTTTCTCCTCCATAGGCCCATCGTCCGTCCTGGGCGTGGGTACTGTATTGGACCCTGGCCAATCCTACGGGAATACGCTGGCCGGCCAACTCGTCGCCCTGAAGTTATCGGTGGCATTCGATCAGTTGGATCCTGATTTCAGCTCGTCCGATGTCCTGCTCAAGGATATGATCATTCAAAGCGGTCCAGCCGCTGGTTGTTCCGTTCAGCAGTTGATCGCGTACGCAGACCAGTACTTGGGCGGAAAGGCAAGCCTTGCCGCCTATAAGGATGCCATTCAAGGCGCACTGACAAATGTGGACCAAGGGTATGCAGGAGGGCAAACAGACAGTGGCTTTTTGGGTTGTCAAGGGGTTGCACCAGGCATGTTGCTGCAGACCGGTATCTTGGACGATGCTGGCGCAGTGGACGGACAACTTGATGTGCGTGTATATCCGGACCCGATAGCGGGTGATGCGACCTTTGACATCACGGGTGCAGTTCAAGGCGGACCCGTCACTATAGAAGTGTATTCGATGACCGGCATTTTGGTGGACCGCATATATGCAGGTGCTGATGGCACCTCCGATCTTCACCTTCCATGGAATGCGAGCGCATTAGCGTCGGGCATGTACTTCTATCGGGTAGTGAGCGGTGACCTTTCCACATCCGGAAAGTTGGTCGTGCAGTAACGCTGTTCTGAAGGAGACCACGTGAACGAGGCCGGTGCTTCTTAGGAGGCACCGGCACGACCTTGGACCCGGTATCATACACAGTAGCTCTTAATTGCTACGCAAGAGCGCCGCTTAGGGATGGCAAGCGAGTGTGACCCCGGCTCAAGGCCGGGGTGACAGCGACTTTTGGAGCGGGTGTAGTGAGCTGTCATGCCGGGCTTGACCCGGTATCACACACAGTATCCATTGAGAATGCAATGAAAGAGCGCCACTTAGGGATGGCGCTCTTGTTTGACCCCGTACCGGGTCGTAGCTCTGTATGACAGGCCGGGGTGACAGCGCGCTTTGGTTGGAACGGTTGTCATGCCGGGCTTGCCCCGGTATTACACACAGTAGCCATTGAGAAAGCCACGCAAGAGCGCCAATCAGGTGGTGTGACCCCACAGCTCAATCCATTCGGGTAGCATCTACATTTGGTCTTGATCATCATGGAGCACGCCCCTCAGCACGTTTCGGATACGATCTGCAGAAGTTGCGGCGACACCCACCAGCAACGCTTCTGCCCCCAGTGCGGCGAAAAGCGCTTCGACCCCGCTTCCCTGCGCATCAGCCATTTTTTTGAAGAAGCGTTGGAAGGCCTGTTCCACTTCGATAATAAGTTCTTGCGGTCCGTGAAGACCTTGTTCAGCAGGCCCGGGCAATTGGGCCTGGATCGCGTGGAAGGAAGGACCGTGCGAAACGTGCGTCCCTTTCAACTTTTCCTCATCGTCAACCTCATCATCTTCGTACTCCCCTTCGTGAATCCTTTCAGCCTTCCACTTTACAACTACATCACCTACCCTCCGTTCATCCATTACCACACGGTGGAGGCCGTGAACGCGCGTATCGCTGCCGATGGGACCACGATGGCTGCATTCGAAAAGGTATTCGACCATTCCATGCACGGGGTATCGAAGTCCTTGCTTGTGCTGTTCATCCCGATGTACGCGTTCTTCTTCGTCCTGTGCTTCGTGAACTTGCGCAGGCGGCTCTTGGAGCACGTGGTCTTCGCTACGTACTACCTCACATTCGTCCTGCTGGCCTTCCTGCTGATCATGGTGTTCTACTTGGCCCTTGGCGACGTCTTGGGCCGGATGGGGGTGGCCGAACCGGCTTGGTTCGATAACCTCCTTTCCACGATCCTTTCCGTCTCGTTCATCCGGTGGCTCTACCTCGGCATCCGCCGCTTCTACCGGCCGCACCTTGCGCAGGCCATCGGTGTTGCGGTATTAGTGGGCGGTTCCTTTTTCTACTTGCTCCAGGTCTACCGCATGCTCTTGTTCCATGTGGTGATGCACTATGCGATCTGATCACGGCAAGAGGCCTAGTGTATGGGGGAGCTGCGCGATCGCGTAGGCTCTGATCTCGTTCGATATATGCAAGACCTGTAAGCAAGGTCGCCTCCTTGCCACAAGGGACTTCTGGGGATGTGATGCGGACGGTATCACTTCGCCCTCATTCTATTTCCTCTGGTGTCGTGTGTCACTTCCGCCAGTCCGAGTTTTTCCATAAGTGGTGGAACATACATTCCGAACCGTCCGCGAAGTCCCTTTTTAAGACCATACCAGCCTCCGTTCGGATTCTTTTCCGAACGTCCCCAAGCTTCAACGGTCCCTTCTTTTGCGGGCTTCTGTTCGTCCGCACTTCCAAGTTCCATCCAGTCCCCATGCTTCTTAAGCATGTTATGCAGGTCGGTCAAGCACTTTGCATCATAGATCAGCGTGGTCTTACCCACGATGCACATGATCACGTCCTTACCCTCTTTCACATCCTTGTACATCTCGTAGTCCGATGTCAATGGTGGGGTTTTGAGTTTCCACGGATCCTCTTTCGTTCCTTCAAGGCTCATGGGTCTAAAACTACATAAACCGGACACGATGATGCACTACCCATGCATGTCAACGCCCCCGCACATCCGGCGCTTGGTATTTGCCATTTGCCGGGCATTGATCTGTATCTGACAGGCCCACACGCAGGGATCACTCCTTGATCACCTTCCCGAAGTAGGGACGCCCTTCTCCACGGATGGTGATGAAGTACAAGCCACTCGGCTGTGCGGAGAGATCCAATACTTCGCGCTTGTTGGTGAAGGAGGTAGCGATGATGCGCTGTCCCATTGCGTTGGTCACTTCAACGGTCTTCAACGCGGAAGGTCGTCCTCCATCGATCACAACGGCCCCGCTTGTGGGGTTGGGGGAAAGAGTGATGGACGCGTCGGCGGGGATCTCCTGCACAGCGCTCGTCAGATCGCATAGACCCATAATATGCACGGGAGCGTAACGATCAGTGGTGGAGCCATCACCCAAGGCACCGAACGCGTTGTATCCACAGGTCCATAGTGTTCCGTCATTCTTTAATGCAAGAGAATGGATCGTGCCCCCGGCGATGGCGACGACACCCGTTAATGAATCCATCTGCACGGGGACAGTGCTATCCCAAGTAGCGCTACCGTTACCCAGTTCACCATGGGTATCGGAGCCCCACGCCCACACCGTGCCATCGATCTTCAGCGCAAGCGAATGGCTCCCTCCTGCTGCAATTGCCGTGATACCCGTGAGCGAAGTCACTTGCACGGGTATAGTGCTATTGTTCTCGGTCCCATTCCCCAGTTGACCACTGGCATTCGCTCCCCACGCCCACACGGTGCCATCACCCTTCAAGGCCAAGGAATGAGAATCGCCTCCAGCAACTGCGATGACCCCAGTGAGCGTATCCACCTGTGTGGGCACGTTACTATCGGCATTGGTGCCATTCCCCAATGCCCCCAGGTTATTGGAGCCCCATGCCCAAACTGTGCTATCCTTTTTCACAGCAAGGGAATGCTCGGCGCCTGCGGAGATGGCGACGATACCGGTGAGCGAGTACACCTGCACCGGGACATTGCTGTCCGTGTTGGTCCCATTCCCGAGTGCGCCATAGTTATTAAAACCCCACGCCCATACGGTACTGTCCTTCTTCAAGGCCAATCCCTGAAAACCCCCTGCTGCCATGGAGACCACTCCGGTGAGCACGCTCACCTGCACGGGCACATTGCTATCGGTATTGTTCCCATTGCCCAGTTGGCCAAAGTTGTTGATCCCCCAGGCCCATACTGTACTATCA
>JBEPUG010000177.1:0-6450 GCA_041691695.1 Flavobacteriales bacterium | reverse complement strand
CGGCGTCCAAAACGCCTCCTGAAGTGATCTCACTCGTGGTTCCCGTCTATCCCGTTCTGGCCCCGCTTCCGGATACTGTCCATACGAGGGACGTCGAAGCCCTAACCCCTCCCTTGGAAAATGATGGTGGTGGAACCATGGGCAGCGACTCAGCGCAGATCGATGCTTTGACCGCTCGATCGGACACCAGCAATATCCTCTTTGAAGGACCTCAGGTGGATGAACTTCCTGTATTTCCCGGGGGTAACGCCGCGCTGGGACCGTGGGTGCGCGACCACTTGGTATTCCCACAGGGTCTTTCGGGTAAGGATGTTGTCTATGTGCAATTCACCGTAGGCCGGGATGGCGCGGTGATGGATACCCATGCCCTCACCGGCAAGCAGGAGCTTTGCAAGGACGCGGCGGAACGCACCGTTGCCGGTATGCCCCGCTGGAAGCCCGCGCGCATGAGCGGGCATGATGTACCGTGCCGCTTGACGCTGCCAATTAGATTTGAGGTCCGATAAGCATCCATGAAGTACTTCGCATTGGTGATGAGTTTGATCTATGTCCTGTTCGGATGTCTCTTCCTCTTTACCAACTTCTTCCAATGGCAGATCTCCCAGTATCGCGTTCCGCTTGGACTCGTCTTGGCAGCTTATGGCATTCTACGGTCCTACATGTGGCGCAGGAAGAATCTTCAAAGCCAAGAGGAACAGTGAGTCGCTTCTGTTCCGCCCCTGTGCTTCTGATATGGGTCACTGCTACCATGGTGACTTCAGGCTGCCATTTCGAGCCACCAAACCCCAATGTGGATGACACCCCTACCGCAGGACGGGCCATCATCTTGGTCGATATTGATGCAAAGCCGGTGATCACCGAGGAGGCCGCGGTCTTTTCCTCCATTTACCCGAACGCCGATCTGGTGATACGATACATGGGCGAAACGGAATTATTGAGCGCGATGATGGGCGACAGTGTGCGCTGCGCTGTGACCTCCGCAGCACCCGGGGGGAAGCAACAGGCGTGGTTTGCAAAACGTCAACTGAGCGCGCCCATCGTACCCATCTATACGGATGCCGTCGCGCTTGTGGTGTCACCTGAAAGCCCTTTGACCGGTTTGGACCTTGCTCAGATCGGAGAACTCCTGAACGGCGATACGACCTCTTTACAGGCTTCCACCGAAATGACGGCCGATCGCATCGGTTCCCTTCACGCGCTATTCGCTGGTAGCGGAAGCGGCGTGGCGCACACGTTGATCGATTCCCTCGAACTTATCTCCGGAATTCGGGCGAGCTCACTGACGGACGTAGCGGCCGTGATCGCTCAAGTAGCGCGAGATCCGCGCACTGTCGGCTTCATTCCTTTTTCCGCCATCAGTGACCTGGACAACCCGGCGATGCGGAACCTGCGGGGTCAAGTGAAGTTGCTCCCGGTGGCCCGTGATCGCACATCCATAGCGATCATTCCAAGCCAAAGCACCATCGCGGATGGAACCTACCCTCTGCTGCGTAGAATGAATATGATCTTGATCGAGGGCAAAAGTGGGCTTGGCACCGGTTTTGTTTCCTTTGTAGCCAACCATAAAGGACAACGCATCATTCTCAAGCTCGGCGTGGCGCCTATTACTGTGCCCCCACGAAATATTGAAATGGTCCCCGAACAATAACGCTGTATGAGAACCCTGCTTACCATCGGTCTTGCCTGCGCCGTCATCGGCGCCCAAGCGCAACTCTCCGACGCCATCAAGCTTACCGACAAGGAACAATTCGAGAAAGCGACCGTCGCATTCAAACAGAGCATTGCTGCCTCCCCGAAAAGCGGGGAAGCTTGGTTCTACTTAGGCGAGAACTATTTCGCCAATGAACAGTCCGATAGCGCGGCGGTGGCCTATCGGAAGGGAATAGAGGTGCAACCCGACTTTCCACTGAACTATGCAGGAGTGGGGAAGATCCTCCATGAAAAGGGGGATATGTCCGGTGCACAGGCACAATTCGCGAAAGCCAGCGAGATCGCGGAGGCCAAGGCCAATAAATTCAGTAAGGCGCAGATCGCCGCTACCTATCGCGAAGAGGCCGAGGGCTTCCTCGCTGGCAAGTCGCCCGACTATGCGTCCGCGATGGCGTTGATCCAGAAGTCGATCGACCTCTATCCAAAGGACCCGGAGGTGTACATCCTTAAAGGGGATGCGCTCTTTGACCAGAACCCACGTGATGGCACAGCTCCGCTGGAGAACTACAAGAAGGCGATGGAACTCGATGCGCTGAATGCCAAGCCCGTGGCCCGGAAAGCGTTCATGTACTACCGCGCGAACAACTTCCCGAGTTCCATTGAGGAGTACACTAACGCCATCACCTTGGATCCGGGCTTCGCTCCCGCCTATCGCGGTCGTGCGGAGGCCTATTTCAAGATGCGCGAATTCGACAAGGCCACTGCGGACATGAAGCAGTACCTCGACCTTAACAGTGGCAGCACGAGCGCCCGTGTGCGCAATGCCCAATTCCTATTCCTCGTGAAGAAGTATGACGAAAGCCTCACCGAGATCCAAGCCTTGGAAGATGCAGGGGTGAAGAACATGGTGCTGAAGCGCTTGAAGGCTTACGACCAAACGGAAAAGGGAGAGTTCGGCGCAGCGGACACCACCCTGCAGCAATACTTTGCGGAACAGCCGGAGGACAAGGTGATCAGCTTGGACTATGAGTACTACGGCAAGATCTATCAAGGACTCGCCAAGCAACTTGCAGCAAACATTACGCTAGCGGTCGACTCCAATAGGACCACAGGAGTGAGTGGCAATGTGGCCAAGACCACAGCCACGAAAGAGAGGGGGGGTGATTCCTCGATGGTGAGCCTCAATGTGATGCCTTATGATTCCTTGGCCGCAGAGATGTACCTGAAGGCGGCACACATGGATCCCGCCAAAAGCTACCTCCTTCTGGAGGCCGCAAAGGCCTTCACCGATGCCAAGGCCTATAGCAAGGCCGTTGCCGCCATGCAAGAAAAGATCAACGCCGGGCAACCGGAAGTGAATGATTGGTATTACCTCGGCGCCATGGCCAACCGGGCCGGTATGTTCCAGACCGCGGACAGTGCTTGGGCACAATACACCAGCAAGCAGCCGGATATCTATCAAGGCTATCTCTATCGCGCTCGTTCTCAGGCCGGCATGGACACTGCAGAAGTGAAGTCGTGGCTGGCGCTACCGTATTATCAGGACGTGATCCGAAAGATGAAGCCCGAAGAGCAAGACAACCATAAGGCCGATCTAGAGGAGGCCTACAATTACATGGGGCTATACTATCTCTACAACAAGGCTACGATGGATCGTGCGAGATCCAAGTGTTGGTTCGAAAAGGTAAAAACCCTGAACGCAGGTACAAGCATCACCAAACAGGTGGATGACATCTTCTTGAAGATGAAGGAACTCAAGGACGTTACCCCTTCCGCCGACTGCCAAGTGCCCTGAGCAAATTGCCTGAAACGCGAAGAGGCCCGAACCGGATCGGGCCTCTTCGCGTTTCATGAGCGGAGCATCTCTGTTTCCGGAAACAACGGACGGATCCCAGGCGTAAGAGCATCCTATTTTTGACATTAACAGACCGCTCTCCCAACAGCAAACTCATGTACGAACTCATCCGCGATTTTCCCGATCATCTACAAGAAGCGCTCTCCATAGGCCGCAAGGCCAAACTGGGCACGCCTGATGGGCCCTACTCGAACGTAGTGATCACAGGACTGGGGGGCAGTGGGATCGGTGGTCGGATCACAGCTCAAGCAGTAGCGGCGGAAGCGAGCTGCCCGATAGAGGTCTACAGCAACTATTACCTCCCCGCCTATGTCGGTAAAGGCAGCTTGGTGATCGCATGCAGCTACAGCGGAAATACAGAAGAGACGTTGGCAGCTATGCATCAGGCCTTGGACAAAGGGGCACGTGTGGTGTGCATCACAAGCGGGGGCACCATGCTGGATCTCGCCAAGGCCCGAGGATTGGACCACATCGTGATACCCGGTGGGAATCCGCCACGCACGATGCTGGCCTATTCACTTACCCAACAATTCATCGTGCTGAAACACTTCGGAATCATCAAGAGCGATTTCCTGGCTTCCATTGCGCGGGCTGCTGAACAACTCAAGGCCGACCAAGAGGCTATCAAAGCGGAGGCCAAGGACCTGGCAGAAAAACTGTTCGGCAAGCGTGCCATCATCTACAGCGAGGCTTCCACGGAAGCCGTATGCATCCGCTTCCGCCAACAACTGAATGAGAACAGTAAGGAGCTATGCTGGCACCATGCTATCCCGGAGATGAACCACAACGAACTCGTGGGCTGGGCCGGTGGCGATAAGGGCCTTGCCGTAACGATCTTTCGTCATGCTGACGACCATGAACGCAGCCAGATGCGGATGGAGATCAATAAGACAGTCTTCGACAAGTACACCCCGTATGTCCATGAGGTATGGAGTAAGGGCGGCGACCGACTAGAGCGCCAGATCTACCTCATACACCTTGGTGATTGGGCCAGCTTTTACCTCGCTGAGAAAAAGGGGATCGATGCCACTGAGATCGGAGTGATCAACATGCTGAAAGGGAAGCTGGCGGAAATGAAGTAGGGCGGATCGGGCGGTATCGCATTGGCATACCTTGGTCCGATGCAATTCACCGCCACCCAGATCGCTGAACTACTTCAAGGCACCGTTGAAGGAGACGCCCAAGTCACCGTCTCACGTCTCTCCAAGATCGAGGAAGGCGGAGCCGGTTCCCTCTCTTTCCTTGCCAACCCGGCCTACACGCAATACGTGTACGCTACCACCGCGTCGGTCGTAATTATCGGCAAGGACTTCCCACTTACAGCACCCGTGAAAACGACGCTCGTCCGTGTGGCCGATGCACAAGGCGCCTTCGCGAAAGTGCTTGAAATATATGATCGGATCAAGCGTGACAAGAAGGGCGTTTCGCCGCAGGCCGTGATCTCGGAGGGAGCCACACACGGTAAGGACTGCTATATCGGTCCGCTGGTCTTTATCGGCGAGAATGCGCGCATCGGCAACAACGTGAAGATCTATCCGCAAGCCTACGTGGGGGATAACGTGACGATCGGCGACAACACCACGCTGTACGCCGGAGTGAAGGTCTATTCAGACTGCGCGATCGGAAAGGATTGCATCATCCACAGCGGCACCGTCATCGGTAGCGACGGCTTCCGATTCGCGACGGGCCCGGATGGTGGGAAAAAGGTGCCACAGATCGGGAACGTGGTGATCGAAGACCATGTGGAGATCGGTGCGAACTGCGCTATTGACCGTGCCACGCTCGGTTCCACGATCCTGCGCAAGGGAGTCAAGTTCGACAACCTGATCCACATCGCGCACAACGTGGAAGTGGGAGAGAACACCTACTACGCGGCAGGCGGTGTAGTTGCCGGCTCGACCAAGATCGGCAAGAATTGCATGTTCAGTGGGCAGGTGGGAATCATTGGTCACTTGAAGATCGCCGACGGCACCATCATCGCAGCACAAAGCGGTATCAGTAAGGATACCAAGCCTGGAGAGAGCTACATGGGCAGCCCAGCCTGGGAAGCCAGCAAATACCGCAAGAGCTACATCCACTTCCGGAACCTGGAGAAGATCGTTGGCCGGATCGAGAAGCTGGAAAAGGGCGAATAAAGCGAAGCATTCACACCGTCGCTACCACTTTCAGCTCTATCGCGATAGGCGTTGGCAGGCAGTTGATCTCCAAGGTCGTGCGACAAGGAGGATCTTTTTCGAAATACTCCTTCCACAACCGGTTGTAGGTCGCGAAGTCGTCCTTCATGTTGGTGAGGAAGACGGTCACATCAACGATCTTCTCCCAACTGCTTCCAGAATCCTCCAAGATCCACTTCACGTTCTGGAAAACGCTTCGCACTTGGATGGCGATATCGTAGGAGAGGATATTCCCGTCGGCATCCAATTCCACCCCGGGGATCTTTTTCGTTCCGCGCTCACGCGGGCCGACACCACTGAGGAAAAGCAGGCCGCCGACGCGGCGCGCATGCGGATAATGACCCACCGGTTCAGGTGCCTTGTTGCTGCTGATGCCTTCGTCGCTCATACCGCTAAGTTGCACAGAAAAGAGGACCTTCCTAGAAGTTGACACCGTGTCCACGCAAGCGGCATGTCGCCCCTCTTATCGTTCCCAACTGGCACAATAAAGGATGTATGTCGCAGAGTCCCTATTGAAGAAGGCGGCCCTATTTGGACCGCCTTCCGGTGGAGAATATCGGAGTCGAACCGATGACCTCTTGCATGCCATGCAAACGCTCTAGCCAGCTGAGCTAATCCCCCAATATGTCAACCCGTTTTTAAAACGGAGCACAAAAATAGACAAAACCCGATCGATCCGCCCACCTACGCATCGATGTATGTACGGAGCGAGGGCAAGCGCAAAGCTTCCATCTTCAACTTGGCATACCACGCTGGCTGCGCGCGAGCCTT
>JBEPUG010000176.1:0-6468 GCA_041691695.1 Flavobacteriales bacterium | reverse complement strand
GTGTTGATGTTCGGGCCGAGGTTGAGCGGAAGGCTCCACGATCCGTTGGGCAAACGCCGGATCCGATAGAGGTCGCGGCCACCATATCCGCCTGGGCGGTCGCTGGTGAAGTAGATCTCGGTTCCGTCCGGTGAAATAGTGGCACTGGGTTCCTGGGCCTTGCTGTTGATCGCGTCGGTCATCCGCTCTGGCGGCTGCCATGTCCCCTGTGAGCGCTCGGAGATATAGAGGTCTCCATCGGGCACGCTATCACTGGCGCGGTAGATGATCATCTCGTTGCCGTCCGGGCTAAGACCCACGGTGGCGTCCTGCATGAATGAGTTCAATGGGCAACCCACATTCTCGGCATTGCTCCAGATCCCGTCCTTCATGTGCGAGGAATAGATGTCCTCCAAGCATTGGCCGCTCTCATCCTTGATACCGCCCATGGCGCCATCCCGTCGACTGGTGAAGTACATCGTTTGACCGTCGGCGGTCACCAGCGGGCAATAGTCGTTCGAGGTGGAGTTGATCATGCGACCTGCGTTGCGGATGCGCACGTTCACGGGCGAAGCAGAGAGCGTTTTGGCATTCTGCGCGATCTCGATCCTACGGTCCACCTCCGCATTGGTCATCTCACGGCTTGATCGCTTCCGGTACGCCTGAAGCTGCAGGATCTCCGCGTCGAAATTGCCTTGGCGATGGTACGCCAACCCCAGTTGGAATTGAGCTTCCACGCTTCCGTTACGGACGGCCGCCTCGAAATGCTTAGCGGCATTCTCCTTCTTGCTCGGTATGTTCATTTCGCACATGCCGATATCAAAGTAGGTCTCAGCGTAGGTCGTGTCCACGGGGAGAAGCTTCTTGTAGATCTTGTAAGCATCGTTCCATTGTCCCGCGTCGAGAAGGGTCTTTGCCTCATCCAGCATGCGGTACTGCGAATGGTCGTAGCCGCGCTGGGCCTGAAGCGTGCCGCAGACGAACAAGGCAGGAAGTAGGAGGGTGGAGTAACGTGTTCTCATGTTAGCGCAGCAGTGTTACGTCGCCGGTCTGGGTCTTCTCCGAGCCGGAGCTGAATTTGGCCCGGGCCTTCCAGACATAGACGTCCTGTTTCGCGGCCTGTCCGCGGTAGTAGCCATCCCAACCTTGGTGGATGTCGTTCGTCTCGAAGAGCAACTCGCCCCAGCGGTTAAAGATCTGTAGATGGTACTCCACCACGCCCGAGCTGAGCGGGTGGAAGACGTTGTTGTCATAGCTGCCCGCCACATAGATCCCGTCTCCTGGCCCGGAGTTTCCCGGTGTGAAGGCGTTGGGGAAGGTCATGGTGCCGGTGGCGATCGCCGTTACGGCTCCGGGTACACTGAAGGTGTCGGGGCAGTTCCATATGTTGTTCGCGATCAGCGTTACATCGAAGTCGCCGGCATCCTGGTAGTAGTGTACCGGATTGGTCTCGTTACTGAAGATGCCGTCCCCGAAATCCCACACGAAGCTCGTCGCGTTGCCACTCAGGTTATAGGTGAAGAGCGGCTGGCTGGGTGCCACTACTTCGGCCGGTTGCAAGGTGAAGTATGCCGTGGCGGAAGGATGCACCACAACGGAATCCACTTTCACCAATGTGGCCGCACCACCGCCTGTCCCGAATGCCGTCAACGCGACGGAGTAGGTGCCTGGTGTGTAGTAGGTGTAGGTGGGGCTTGAGGCGCCACTGGTGCCACCGTCACCAAAGTCCCACAGGTAACCCAATGCCAGCAAGGAGGTGTTGGTGAAGCTCACGGTCAACGGCGCGCAGCCTTCACCGCTGCCCACGAAGCCGACGCTCGGTAACGGCGGTATGATGGTGACCTGCTGGCTCGCGGTATCACTGCACGCACCATTGCTCACGGTCAATTGGATCGAGTATACGCCCCACGTGCCATAGATGTGCGATCCAGGGTCTTGATCGGTGGAAGAGTTGCTGTCCCCGAAGTTCCAAGAGTATGTCCACGTGCCAGGGGGCGTGTTGTTCGCTATGGCCACGGTATCGTTCGGCCACATCTGTTGGAAGGGCGTTGCAAGGAATGCCGCGCTGGGCGTAGGATGCACGGTGATGATGTGTTGCGCGGTGCTGATGCAACCGTATGCCGAGGTGGCGGTGACCACTACGGTGAACTGCACATCGGTGAGCCCGTTATTGGTATAGGTATGTGTGACGTTACTACCCACCAAGGTCACGCCATCGCCCATGTCCCAGAGCGTCTGCACCGCGCCGACACTGCCATCGACAAGGTTCACCGTAGCCGGAGCGCAGGCCTCTGTTGGCAGGTCGAACTGTGCGAGCACAGGCGGATAGACGTTGATCGTTCCTACCGCCGTGTCGGTGCACCCATAGGATGTGGCTGCTACCAGTCGTACATCGTAGGCGAACGGGTTGGGCGTGGCGTTGGTGTAGGTGTGCGTCACATTGCCTGGAGGCCCGTTCAGGAAGGCGGCGTCACCGAACTGCCAATTCATCGTGGAAGCACCGATGGTGTAGTCTTGGAAGGTGACGGGAAACGGTGTGCAACCCGTGGAAGGACTCGCGGTGAATTGCGCGATCGGAGCGGGGTGCACCGTGACGGACGTGAATGCAGTATCCGCGCAGCCGAATGCGGATGTCGCCACCAGCATCGGATGGAACGTGGTGTCTGTAAGCCCTTGATTCATATAAGTGTGCGGGGGAGCGGGCAGTATGCTTCCGCCACCGTCACCAAAGGACCAGAAGTAGCCGGTGGCACCGGAGCTTAGATTCACGAAGTGCGGGTGGAAGGGCGAGCAGCCCAAGCTGTCGGCGGCCATCGAAGCGATCACCCCGGGGTATACCTGCACCTGTGCGCTGGCATTGGCCGAGCAGCCGTGGTCCGTGGTGCCGGTCAACATCACCGGATAAGTGGTTATACCAGGTCCGGCGTAGTTGTACCAAGTATGAGTATGGGCGGCGGACGTGTCGGCCGAGGTCCCGCCGTCGCCGTAACTCCAATGATACGTGGAGGCCCCGTGCGATGTGTTGTTGAGAGTGGCGGTCAACGGATGGCAGCCCGTCACTTGGCTGAGGTTGAACTGCACCGAAGGCGCGGGGAACACGGTGACAGCGGTGAATGCACTGTCCGTGCAACCGAAGGCATTCGTGGCGATCAATTCAACAGGATACTGCGCTACACTGTCCGTATTGTTCAGGTAGGTGTGTGTAGGTGATGGGCCGCTTCCCGCGCCGCCATCACCGAAGGTCCACAGGTAACTCACCGCGCCCAGCACGGAGGGGAAGGTGATGTTCACCGGAGCGCAGCCACTGTCCGCGAAGGTGCTGAAGGACAATTGCGGGGTCGGATAGATGGTGATATTCTGGTGCGAAGTTGAAATGCAACCTGCCCAGGAGGTGGCGGTCAAGGTCACAGTGGTCACTTGCAGCACCGAGGTAAGGTTGACGAAGATGTGCGAGGGGTCGGTATCGGTGCTCGTGGTACCGTCGCCGAAATCCCAGAGATAGGAATTGGCGCCGGTGCTCACGTTGGTGAATTGCACGTCCAGCGGCGCGCAGCCAGGGACCGCGTCATTGCTGAAGATCGCCAAGACAGGCGGTGCCACCTTGATCACCAAGTGCGCTGTATCACTGCAACCCGCCAGTGTACCAACCACCAGTGTAGCGGTGTACAGGCTATCCGAGGTGCCATAATTGGTGTAGTTGTGCGTAGGTGAAACGGAGTTGCTCGTTGCGCCGTCACCGAAGTACCAGATCTGGTTGCCCGCACCGGTGCTGGTGTTGGTGAAGGTCACGAGGGTAGGCGAACATCCACTGTCCGGGTCAGCCGTGAAGGTGGCCACAGGCAAGGCCTGGACGCTGATGTTGTCGGTGCTTGTGCCGAAGCAATAAGGCGTGGTCGTGGTGAGTGTTACCGTGTAGCTTCCACTGGACGCATAGAGGTGGGTGGGGGCCTGGGCCGTGTCGGTGACACCATCGCCGAAATCCCATAGCCAGCTAGTGATCGGATTTCCCTGCTCGCTCACGGTAAGGTCTGTGAAGTTTGCAGGTATCCCGTCGCAAACGCCGCTCAGGCCGATCAACGGTAGTGGCAAGTTGTATACATGCACATCCTGGGTGACCACATCAAAACACCCTTGGTTGTTGTAAGCGGTGAGGGTGATGGTGTAGACACCGGCCACGGCATAGGTATGCGCAGCAGGGTTCGTCTGGGTGGTGGTATTGCCATCACCGAAATCCCACAGGTAGGTGGTCGCGTTAAAGCTTTGGTTGGTGGGCGTGGTGGTCAAGGTCACGCAGGCTGCGTCCTGGTCCAGTGTGAATTGCGCCGTCGGAGAAGGCAGTACGGTCACAGCTGCTGTCGCAGTGTCCGTACACCCTGCCGTTGCACCTTGTATGCTTGCGGTGAATTGCACATTATAGGTGCCGGCATTGGTGTACGTGTGGTTCTGGTCGCCACTACCGGTGTTATGGAAACCGGTGCCATCGTCGTAGTTCCACTGGTAATGGTTCGCCCCGCCGGCCGTGGTCTGGTCGAGGTGCACGGGGAAGCCGGCGCAGAGTGGTGTGGGCGTGGCCGTCAGCGTAACGGTGGGTGGAGGCACGATGTTGATCGTTACCGTGGTGGTGTCGATGCCGCAGTAGTTGCTGTCCAGCAGCGTGATGGTATAGCTACCGATGGCGGGGAACTGCAAGGTGTGCGGGAAGGTTGGAGGCCACGGGTTCCAATCGATCGTCGAGTCCTGACCAGCACCCCAGTAGTTGCCGAAGTTCCAGTACTCGTAACGCTGGTAGATGTTTCCTTGCAGAAGACAGTTCCGGTCGGTGGTGTTCGTGAATACCACCTGGTTGTCAGGCCAGCAGAGCAGCGTGGCGCTTGGCGAGATGTGTGCGCTGTCGATGTCCCAGATGCGGATCGGGTTGAAGGTCGCGATACTTGGACCACCTTGGAGGGTATTGCAGGTATTCTCCGCGCTGAGCTGAACGGTCGTCTGGCAGCCTACCGTCCCGGGCATATACATGTGGGAAAGCGTCTGGCCCAAGTTGGTAGAGTTGTAAGTGGTCCAGCCTGTACCGTCACCGAAGTTCCATTTGAACACGGTATTGGGCGAGGTGTTGGTGGCGCTATTGATAAAGTCCACGGCCTGTGGCGCACACACCTGCGTGAGGCCGCCCACCGGGATCTGGATGGAAGCACTGGTGCTTTGCTCCATGATCACCGTGCCAGTTACAACGCATCCGGTAGCGGTAACGGTGAAGGTGACCGTGTACTCGGCTACGGCAAGCGGATAGACGTGGCTTACCAGCTGGGGCGGAGCCAAGCTGGCACCGTTGAAGTTCGGCGTGCCATCTCCCCAGTTGATCGTGAATGCCCCGATCGTGCTGGGAGTACCTATGGACAGGTTGAAGGGTAGGCCGGAGCAGCTTATCCAAGTGGGGCTGGAACTCAGGTTCCCGTTCCCATCGAACAGCTTTGGGCACTGCGCCCAAGAAGCAGCGGATAGCAGCCCACCCGCGATAAGGGACAGGAATTTGCCAAGGCGCTTTGAGGATCTCATCCCGCCTCTCTACGGAGGCTTTGTGCAAATGGGTACCACCATCGATCGCCGATCCGACGAACAGTCCTTATCGAGCGACGAAACGCGAAGATGTCGGGATGTCGAGAACGGTTAAAACCAATCCGTTCCACAGGCGTAGCAAGGGCCATGCGACCTCTCTCCATGGAAAAGGAACACTATGACATTTGTGTGATAGGCGGCGGCCCAGCAGGCTATGCAGCCGCCATGCGCGCTGTCGACCTGGGGCAACGTGTGGTGCTCATCGAGCGCGACCGGATCGGTGGCACGGGCATCTACAATGGCGCCTTGGCATCAAAGACGTTGTGGGAACTGAGCCAGCGCGTATCCAGCGCCAATGAGGTGGTGCGCACGCGGGGACGAGAACCATTCCGCCTTTCTTGGGATGAGATCTCCAAGACACTGAACGAGGCGCTTTTCGAGCGGAAATATCTCTATGCCTGCCACATGCAATTGCTCGCATCGCACTCCGCTGAAACGCCCCAACGCTTCGCGCATATCCGAGGAGCGGCACGCTTCGAAGATCCTCATACAGTGCGGGTAGTGCGCGATGAGGTATCGACACGGATCTCCGCCGCGCACTTCATTATAGCCACAGGCAGCAGACCCCGCCAGGTGCCGAACATCGCGGTGGATGAAAGGCAGATCCTTTCCAGCGACGGCATCTTCGATCTGAAGGACCTGCCAAAGAGCATTGTCATCATCGGCGCTGGCGTCATCGGGTGCGAATTCGCCACCATCTTCAACAACTTCGGTTCAACCAAGGTGCACCTGATCGATCGTGCCGAACGCATCCTACCGATCGAGGACGAGGACATTTCGGAACTGATCGCGAACGGACTTGAGCGCAAAGGCGCGGTGATCCACCATGGCGCACAACTCACGCACATCGAGGCGGCACCCGAAGGTGTGCGTTAC
>JBEPUG010000175.1:0-6470 GCA_041691695.1 Flavobacteriales bacterium | reverse complement strand
CCGTGGTAGAGGCAGAAATCACCGAGGCCGTCGGGTACATCCACCTTCGCGCTGGGATGAAAGGCCGGTACGTGCACCACGTTCGGGAAGCGTGACGCGAAATATTCCCGGTCGTTGGGTGAGATCGCGAGGATGGCGTCCGCTTCGCTGAGCACGGGTTCGAACTTCCGAAGTTTCCGCGCCTCCTGCAGGAAATAGGTGCGCTTGAACGTGCCGCTCTCGACCAAGGCCAGCGCCTCGTAGTAATCATGCTCCACGTTGTGCGTGCGCACCAGCCGCTTGCGACCGAACAGGCGCGGCTCGCCGAGGTGGTAACAGGAATGCAGTCCTTCGAACAGGATCGGATAGCTGTCCGCGCAGAGGCGGTCCACCAATTCCTCGCTGCGCCGACTGACCACCATGTAGGGCAGGCTGTTCAGCAGTTGATGCTTGCCCGTGTTGCGGATGTAGTAGTGGACACTCTCGCAGACGGCCTCCAATTCCGGCGCCTCGCCCCTGCCGTACTCAAAGCAATGCAGATGCACCTTCACACCAAGTTGCGCCAAGGCCTTCACCTTATGGTACACGTCGATCACGCCACCGTAATCGGCGGGCCATGGCACGTCGAAACTGACAATATGAAGGTGCCGATCAGCCAAGGTGCTCCAATAATGCGCGGAGCTTCGCGGCCTCTTGTTCGCCGTCCAGCTTGCGGGCGGCGAAAGTAGCGTTCCCGCGCAAGGCTTGGAGGCGCTCCTTATCGGCAAAGAGTTCCCGTACCGCTTGTGCGATCCTTTCAGGGGTCGCCTCGGGCAGCACTTTTCCGAGATCGTATTCGCGCACGATGCCCGCCACTTCCGGTAGGTCCGTGGCCAACACGGGCAGGCCCGCGTTCATGTAATCGAACAGTTTGTTCGGCAGGCTGAAGCGGTAATTGAGGTTCGTGTCCTTGTCCAGCGTCAGGCCCAGATCGGCGTTGCGCGTGTAGCCCATCATGCGTTCGTACGGCATCTTCCCTATCAGCCGCACGCGATCCTGCAGTCCATGCTCCTTCACCATTTTCTCCAACACTGGCCAAGCATCGCCACCGCCGATGATGAGCAGCAGGCAATCCGGCAGGTTGCGCATGGCCAGCACGGCCTCTTCCGCGCCGCGATGCACGTTGATCCCCGCGCCCTGCATGATGAGGATGTGCTTGTCCGTGGGCAGTTGTAGCTCTTCGCGGGAAGGCTTCGGCCCGAGATCACGTTTCATGGGAATGTTGCGCACCACTTGCACGGTGTTGCCGTATCGAGCGTGATAGGCATCCGCGATGCTCTTGTTCACGGTGATCACGGTCTTCAGCTTCGGGAAGATCCAACGTTCGATGGCCAGCCAAACAGCCCGAACACGTGGTCGTTCCACCAGCTCCGGCACCTCGGTATAGAACTCGTGTGTGTCATAAACGAGCTTCTTTCCGCGGATCCGCGCAGCAATGAAATTCGGAAGCAGCGTGTCGAGGTCATTGCTGAGAAGCAGCGTGGACTTGGCGAAAAGCAGCAGGAAGAAAAGTCGCGTGTTGTATTCCGCGTAGAACAGCGCGCCCTTATTGAAGAGCAGCCGCATCCGCTTCGTGCGATAGGGCCGCTCCAACGGCAGGGAGCCTGGAAGCTTTCGGCCCACCAGCAGCACTTCGTAGCCGAGCCCTTGCAGCACGGCGCAGGTGCGGGCCACGCGGTTGTCCGTCGCCAGATCGTTGGTGACGCTGACAAGGGCGCGTTGAAAGGACGGCGGCATGCGGTCAAAGTAAAGACGTCGCCACCGGTAAATTTGTGCCGTCGCTGGGCAAGCATCGAATGCCAGGCCCCTATCTCATGGAAATCCTTCGCAACGCCGACCTCCAGTCTTTCAACACCTTCCACGTCGCGGCCCGCGCGGCGTGCTTGGCGCGTTTCCATTCGGTGGACGAACTGCGCGCATTGCTCGCCGCTCCCGAGCTGAAAGGCCTGCCGCGCTTGATCATCGGCGGTGGCAGCAACATGCTTTTCACCCGCGACTGGCCCGGGGTGGTGCTGGTGAATGCGATCGAAGGGTTCGCCGTGGTGGAGGAGACGGACGAGCATGTGATCGTGAGCTCGGGCGCGGGTGTGGTGTGGCACGAATACGTTAGCCATTGTGTGGCGAATGGCTGGGGCGGTATCGAGAATCTCTCGTTGATCCCCGGCCGAGTGGGTGCGGCGCCCATGCAGAACATCGGGGCGTATGGTGTGGAGATCAAGGACTGCTTCGATCATCTTGATGCACTGCGAATAAGCGATGGCGAAGTGGTGCGCTTCACCGGTCCCGAGTGCCATTTCGGTTACCGAGAGAGCTTCTTCAAGCGCGCCGGCAAAGGCCAATATGTCATCCTTCGCGTCGCGTTCAAGTTGGCCAAACATCCGCAACTGCATACCCACTACGGCAGCATCAAAGCGGAACTTGAGAAGCGCGGTATCACCGAGCCGACCATCCAGGACATCAGCGATGCGGTGGTGCACATCCGGCGCAGCAAACTACCTGACCCCAACGTCCTCGGCAACGCCGGCAGTTTCTTCAAGAATCCCGTGGTGCCTTCTGAATTGGCGGAACGGATCAAGGCGGCGGATCCTGGCCTGGTCGCTTTTCCTGCGGGCGAGGGTCTGGTGAAACTGGCAGCAGGCTGGCTGATCGAACAGGCGGGTTGGAAAGGCTTCCGCGAAGAAAACCTCGGCGTCCACAAGGACCAGGCGCTGGTATTGGTGAACTACGGCGGTTCCACAGGCAAGCAGATCTACGACCTGTCCACGCGTGTGCTGGAAAGTGTGAAGGCAAAATTCGGCGTAGAGCTGGAGCGCGAGGTGAACATCATTTGAGATGAGAAATTTGCCGCCGAGGCGCAGAGACGCGGAGGCATGCCTGCCCGAGTTTCTCGGGGGTGTAGGTGTGACGGCGGTGATGGGATCCCGACCTATGGCATCCTGAAGAAATGCCGGGCCACAACCGTGTTTGCTAAGTGAAGCAGGGCCACATACCCACCGGGAGCAAGATCACCGACGTTCAATTCCAAAGTGCCGGACCCTGACATTACGGACCAAGAAGAGCCCACGATACGCCCTGTTGCATCGATCAAGGTCACTGTGGCCCTGGCTGATCTGCCGAGATCAAAGCACAGGTGAAGAACATCCTGCGCCGGGTTCGGGTAGAGCTCCAACTTCGGCCCTGCGGTGTGATAGATCGAAGGGATGCCTGTTACATCGTCTGGCACCGCCATCACCGCGGCCGTGCCGATGGACAAACGCGCCAGCCCGTGCCAATAGCCAAGATCCATGTAGTGCAGCGAGTCGGTTGGCGTGTGGTAGTGTGGGTTGATGTCATTGGTGTAGTCCTCTCCGATCATGATGGCCCCGTATCCCTCTTCCCAGAAGGAGGCATGGTCGCTGAACGTGGATCCGGGGTCATTGACCGCGATGGGCAGGCCTAGGCCGTATGTGTCATTCACCATCAACGCGCTATCCTTGATCGCTTCGCTATTGGCCACGGGACCGGTGTAGATCCGCAGCAGGCTGTCGCCATTGCCGTCGTAGCCGATGGCGTCCATGTTCACCACTGCGGAGATCTCCAAATTGTTCCCACCGGCCACGCTCGCGTAGTAGGCGCTACCGATCGAGCCTTGCTCCTCTTGATCCCATAAGGCGAAGACGATCGTGTTCTCGAAGGAATGTCCGGCCATGATCCGTGCAGCCTCCAACACCGCGCACACGCCGCTGCTGTTGTCATCCGCGCCGGGAGCATCCACCGGCCCGCCCGGCATATCGTCGTAATGCGCACAGATCACCACCTTCCTTTCGGGATGCGTAATGCCAAGCTTTTCCGCGATGATATTCGCGCCCGTTGTTCCGAAGACCTGCACTTCCGGCATGTAGCCCAAGGCGATGAATTGCTGTTGCAGCCACGATGAAGCCAACGCATTCCCCCCGTTGCTTTGGTAACGGGAGGAGATCGTCTCCTCGCCATTGCCAACGTTCACCGGCACTTCGCCGCTCAAGCGTTGATCATGCCAGACCATCGAATCGATGTTCACCGAATCCACCAGTTGCTGCACCACGGGTGTTTGCGCCCGTGCCGCTGAATGCGTGAACGAACCGTACAGCACCAATAGAGTGATGATAAATGCGCGCATTGCCGAAAGTTAGCCTGCTCCACTTCAGTGCCCCCACAGCGGAAGGACCGGCGGAAGTGCGAAAGATCCCGGTGTAGGATCTCCTGAATTGAGAAGTATACCGGGAATATCGCAAGAACGGGGTGATCCTTCCTCGTGCATTTTCCGCACTTGTAGCAGGAACAAGCCTTTTGCAGTGGTACGAAAATGGAATGGAACGCGCGGGCTATCGCATCGTGCGATCTTTCCCTTGATCGCAAGGATCACCTGCATAATGCGATACACCGGGAAGCCCTGACATGGACGAACAAAGAAAAAACATCCCAAGACAATGAGCATCAAACTGCATTTAGCGACCACTTCCCGCGACACCGAGCGCGGCTTAAGCTCAACCCCAGGCACCGGTAGCCCGCGCGTGGAAGTGACGCCACCAAAACGCAACCGGTCGACGTCCACTGCCAAGAATGAGGACGTGGGGGACATGGAGAAAGACGAAGATGCCGTCAAGGCGGAACGGGGCGGAAAGGCGAAGCCGAAGGGCGGAGCGAAGTAGGGGCACGTTCTCAGTTGTCCATTTTTAGCACAGGCGCGACTTGCAGTCGCGCCTGTTGTGTGAAAGGTCAACGCTACATCTGGTCCACGACCTGCTGCAGCAATGGTGATCACGCCTTCAATCTGATAAATGAGAATGAACCAAATAGGACCAATAGAACATGCCCGCGCATTGACGAGCTTCAGCCCGGTCCCAGCGGAGCGTGCCGATCTTGACTCCATGGAAGGTCATACACTCATCATCCGCAACATGGTCTGCAACCGCTGCAAGGCGGCGGTCCAGGCTATTTTGGAAGAAGCGATGCTGCCGATACGCCGATTGGAACTGGGCGAGGTTGAGCTGATGCGAGCGGCCACGGACATGGAGCTTGTCGCCCTTCGGGAAGTGCTGCGCGCTCATGGCTTTGAACTGCTGCAAAGCCGCGAGTCGGCAACCATCTCACGCATCAAGGCGATCATTGTCCAACTGATACACAATGCGGGCGATGCTTCGGAGAAAGTGAAATTGAGCGAACGTCTCAGTACTGCATTGCACAAGAATTATTCAGGTCTTTCCACCCTGTTCAGCGCAGTGGAGGGCATTACCATTGAACACTATTTCCTGTTGCAACGCCTTGAACGGGTGAAGGAGTTGGTGCGCTATGATGAACTCAGCATCAGCGAGATCGCCTATAGCACGGGCTTCAGCAGCGTGGCCCATCTCAGCGGCCAGTTCAAGAAACTCACCGATATGTCCCCCACGGCGTTCCGGGATCTCGGTGGTCCGCGTACGTCTTTGGACCTTGTGGGTTGATGGCTTAAGCCATCCCGATGTAAGCCTTTCCCGGAATGCTGTAATGCGAACGAGCCTGATGGGCTGTTGCTTTGTAGACCGAAAGTCAAAGCATGGAACATCAACATTCAAGTATGGATCCTTCACGTTCTGGTACACCCTCCGTCAAGGATCCCGTCTGCGGCATGACCGTAGACCCAGCGACCGCCAAGCACAGCAGCGAGCACGAGGGCAACACCTATTCTTTCTGCAGCGCGGGGTGTAAGAAGAAATTCGACGCTGCTCCTTCGCAATACCTGGCTAAGCAAAAGGTAAAGGACCCCGTCTGCGGCATGGACGTGGACCCTGCCACCACCAAGCACAGCAGTGAGCACGAGGGCAAGACCTATTATTTCTGCAGCGCAGGGTGTAAGAAGAAATTCGACGCTGCTCCTGCGAATTACCTCGCCTCAACTACAAGCGAGGAGCCACACTCGTGTTGCGCTGTTCCGCAACCGGCCTCCTCCGCCCCGCTCGATCGTCCACGTTCAGAGATGGTGAAGGACCTCGTCTGCGGCATGGACGTGGACCCTGCGAACGCCAAGTACAGCAGCGAACACGAAGGCAAGACCTATTCCTTTTGCAGCGCCATATGCAAGGCGAAGTTCGACGCTGATCCCGTGAAATACCTCGCTGCCATTTCCTCCTCGGGCGTTGTCAAAAGTTCATGCTGTTCACCATCCGTGTCGAGTGCCATGAAGGACCCCGTCTGCGGCATGGACGTAGACCCTGCCACCGCCAAGTACAGCAGTGAGTACAATGGCACGACCTACTACTTCTGCATGGAAGGATGCAAGAAGAAGTTCGACGCCGATCCAGCGAAATACCTCGCTGCGGAAAAGTTGAAGGACCTCGTCTGCGGCATGGACGTCGACCCTTCCACCGCCAAGTACAGCAGTGATCACAATGGCACGACATACTACTTCTGCATGGAAGGATGCAAGAAGAAG
This sequence comes from Flavobacteriales bacterium, assembly GCA_041691695.1. GTDB lineage: Bacteria > Bacteroidota > Bacteroidia > Flavobacteriales_F > PHOS-HE28 > PHOS-HE28. The sequence goes on along the minus strand of JBEPUG010000175.1, from coordinate 22 downwards.
TTCGACGCCGATCCAGCGAAAT
>JBEPUG010000174.1:0-6568 GCA_041691695.1 Flavobacteriales bacterium | reverse complement strand
TATAAGAGACAGGGCTAAGGGAGGTGATGGAGGTAAGGGAGGCGAGCTAGGAAAGGGAAGTGCTGGAGGTAAAGGGGTAAAGAATGTCATGGAGGTAAGAAGGCGGGGAACGAAAGAGCCGCCTTTTTTGGAGGCGGCTCTTTGGAAAGGTGTGATCGACGGCACTATTCGTCGGACTTGGCCTTCTTGTCGGCATCTTTCTTGGTCTTCTTCTCGGCGCGGAGTGCCATCCACTTGTTGTACTGTGCCTCGGTGAGGACGGCCTTGTAGCTGTTGTCGCGGTTGGACTTCAGCACATCCAAGCGCTTTTTCTGAGCGTCCTTTTCGTTCATCTGGCTCACGGTCTGCGCACCGTCGGCATACTGCATGTTGATCTCGCTGACCTTGGCTTGCTGGTCGGCGTTGAGGCCGAGCTCGGTGGTCATCTCGGTGGTGCGCTTCTGGGCGCGCTCGGCAGTGCTCTTCTTGGCGTTGTCGCTGTCTTGGGCCATGGCGCTAAGGCCGACCATCAGGGCGAGGGTCATCACAAGGGTTCTCATAGTGGCGTGGTTCGTTAGGAGGGCAAGGTAGGTTGTTGGTTGCTTCGGGGGTAAAGACGCTTGAGGACAGGTAAAGGTTTACTCGGGGCTTGCTGGATAGGATGAACAGGAACCTGCCCGCCTGCGGCGGATGGTTTTTTTTGACAGGATCAGAGGATCTACAGGATTTCAATGCGGACCGCCGATGGCATTCTCCTTACGTCATCGCGAGGCCCTGCGAAGCGATCTTGATCTGGCGTCCGCGACACGGAATGGTTGTGAACGAATTCATCCAGCACACCAGAACAAGATCGCTTCGGCCCCAAATGCGGGCCTCGCAATGACGGAATTCAAGTTGTCTTCGCGTCACGTCCGTCGCGGCAAAGGCATTCCCCCTCTTCTCAGGAGAGGGGCCGGGGGTGAGGCTCACTTCTCCACGATCACCCTTCCTTTTCCACATTCCATCCCCGCCTTTCGTCTGCGCGATACCTTCGCGGCCCGGATACCCTCCGGACATGCCAAAAGACCTTTCCATCAAGTCGGTCCTGCTCATCGGCAGTGGACCTATCGTCATCGGCCAAGCCTGCGAATTCGATTACGCCGGCAGCCAAGCTTCCCGCTCTCTTCGCAACGAAGGCATCGAGGTCACGCTGATCAACAGCAACCCCGCTACCATCATGACCGACCCGGTCACGGCGGACAATGTCTACCTGTTGCCGCTGACGCCCGCGAGCGTCGAGCACATCCTGAAGCAGCACAAGATCGACGCGGTGCTGCCCACCATGGGCGGCCAGACCGCGCTGAACCTCGCCATCGAATGCGAGAAGCTCGGCATCTGGAAGCAGTACAACGTGCGCATGATCGGCGTGGACACCGAGGCCATCGACGTCACCGAGGACCGCGAGCGCTTCCGCCAGCTGATGGAAAAGATCGGTGTGCCCATGGCGCCGAGCAAGACCGTGGCCAGTTTCCTCGAAGGGAAGAAGGTCGCGCAGGAGTTCGGCTTTCCGCTGGTGATCCGCGCCAGCTACACGCTTGGTGGCGCCGGTGCGGCCTTCGTGAAGGACCCCGCCGAGTTCGACAAGCTGCTGAAGAACGGCCTGCAGATCAGCCCCATCCACGAGGTGATGATCGACAAGGCGCTGCTCGGCTGGAAGGAATTCGAGTTGGAGCTGCTACGCGATAAGGACGATAACGTGGTGATCATCTGCAGCATCGAGAACTTCGATCCGATGGGCATCCACACCGGCGACAGCATCACCGTGGCGCCCGCGATGACGCTCAGCGACCGCACCTATCAGGAGATGCGCACCACGGCCATCAAGATGATGCGCTCCATCGGCGACTTCGCTGGCGGCTGCAACGTGCAGTTCGCGGTGAGCCCCGACGAGAAAGAAGAGATCTACGCCATCGAGATCAATCCGCGCGTGAGCCGCAGCAGCGCGCTCGCCAGCAAGGCCACCGGCTATCCCATCGCCAAGATCGCAAGCAAGCTCGCCATCGGTTACCGCCTCGATGAACTGGAGAACCCGATCACCGGCACCAGCGCCTTCTTCGAGCCCACACTCGATTATGTGATCGTGAAAGTGCCGCGCTGGAATTTTGACAAATTCGAGGGCAGCGACCGTCGCCTCGGCGTGCAGATGAAGAGCGTCGGCGAGACGATGGGCATCGGCCGCAGTTTCCAGGAGGCCTTGCAGAAAGCCTGTCAGAGCTTGGAGATCAAACGCAACGGCCTCGGCGCCGACGGCAAGGAGACCACCGACACCGCCGTGCTGCTGGAGAGCCTGAGCAATCCCAGCTGGAACCGCCTCTTCCATGTGTACGACGCGATCAAGGCGGGCATCCCGTTCAAGACGATCCACGACCGCACGCGCATCGACATCTGGTTCCTGAAGCAGATCGAGGACATGATCCTCACCGAGAAGGAAGTGGAGAAGTACACGCTGGAGACCATCCCGCGCGACCTGCTTTTCGAAGCGAAACAAAAGGGCTACGCCGATCGCCAAGTGGCGCACCTGCTCGACTGCCTCGAGAGCGAAGTGTACAAGAAGCGGAACGAGCTCGGCATCAAACGCGTGTACAAACTGGTGGACACCTGCGCCGGCGAATTCCCTGCGAAGACGCCTTACTACTACAGCACCTTCGAGGAGGAGAACGAAAGCATTCCCAGCGACAAGAAGAAGATCGTGGTGCTCGGCAGTGGCCCCAACCGCATCGGGCAGGGCATCGAGTTCGACTACTGCTGCGTGCACGGCGTGCTGGCGGCGAAGGAGCTCGGCTACGAGACCATCATGATCAACTGCAACCCGGAGACCGTGAGCACGGACTTCGACACCGCCGACAAGCTCTATTTCGAGCCGGTGTTCTGGGAGCACATCTACGACATCATCCTCCACGAGAAGCCCGAGGGCGTTATCGTGCAGCTGGGTGGCCAGACCGCGCTGAAGCTCGCGGAAAAGCTGGAGAAATACGGCATCAAGATCATCGGCACCAGCTTCGCTGCGCTGGACATGGCCGAAGACCGCGAGCGCTTCAGCAGCCTCTTGCGCGACCTCGGCATTCCGTACCCCGCGTTCGGCGCGGTGAACAACGCGGAAGAGGCCATCGCCCTCAGCCGCACCCTCGGCTTCCCGCTGCTGGTGCGGCCCAGCTACGTGCTCGGCGGCCAGAAGATGAAGATCGTCATCAACGAGCAGGAGCTGGAGGAACAGGTGCTGGACATCCTCCGCCTGATGCCCGACAACCGCATCCTCATCGACCACTTCCTCGACGGCGCCATCGAGGCGGAATCGGATTCCATCTGCGACGGCGAAATGGTGCGCATCATCGGCATGATGGAGCACATCGAGCCCGCCGGCATCCACAGCGGCGACAGCAATGCGGTGCTACCGCCCTTCGACCTGCCGGACAAGGTGATCCAGCAGATGCGCGACCACACGCACAAGATCGCCCTCGCGCTGAAGACCGTCGGCCTGGTGAACATCCAGTTCGCCATCAAGGACGAGGTGGTCTACGTGATCGAGGCCAATCCGCGCGCCAGCCGCACCGTGCCCTTCATCGCCAAAGCCTACGGCGAACCCTACGTGAACTGGGCCACCAAGGTGATGCTCGGCGCCAAGCTGAAGGACTTCCAGTTCAAGCCGCAGCTCGACGGCTACGCGATCAAAGTGCCCGTCTTCAGCTTCGACAAGTTCCCCAATGTGGACAAGAGCCTCGGGCCTGAAATGAAGAGCACCGGCGAAGCGATCTACTTCATCAAGGACCTGAAGGATCCGTTCTTCCGGCAGGTTTATGGGGAGCGGAGTATGTACCTCAGCAAATAGACATGAGCCTTTGGAAGTGTTTCTTGACAGCGGTAGTCGCAATTGCGATTACGTCATGCGGAGGGACTGCACAAAGCGAGAAGCGGGTTTCAGAATTGCGGGATAGTCTTCACCTCTATATGGATTCTCTGCGAGTGGTCCAGAAGAACTGGACGTTCAATGCGCTATCACCCGTGGTGAAGATGCAACGCGATGAGGTTCGCTTGGGAGACACCTGCTTTGCACATGTCTACTTGTCGGCATACAACATTGGCGAAAACGGCTTCCGGTTTCAAGAACCGAAGCTTTCGCTGAGCGCTAGGCCTAGTGGTGAGAGTTCCCCGAAAGTATTTGAACATGATGGCTTGTGGAGCATTGCTTTCAAGCCTGAAGTATTAGGCGAGGACTCACTTGCTGGTAAGATCAAAATCGCAACACCCGGCACAATGAAGCCCGCGGAGCTGACCTTCACGACGCACTTCATCGTACGTCCGAAATGAAGAGCACCGGCGAGGCGATCTACTTCATCAAGGACCTGAAGGATCCGTTGTTCCGGCAGGTGTATAGGGAGCGGAGTATGTACTTGAGTAAGAAGGCACGATGAGACGCGTGTGGATCGGTATGACTCACGTACGACCTAATTCGGGGTGCACGATCATTGACCAAAATGCATATGTGCAGGTGCTGGCCTTCGTGAATGATGCAGATGAGTTTCAGCAGGAAATGCAAACTGCTGCGGAACACTACTCGATGACGTTGATGGGCATTGAGGACCTTGAGCCGTTTGATGATCGCTTGCGAACACACAGCGTTGCAAAGGAGTTGAAGCAAAAGGCCGAAGAAGCAAAGAGCAACCGGTCATTACGCTTCGGCACGTTCAATACTTACCCCGCGGAATGAAGAGCACCGGCGAGGCGATCTACTTCATCAAGGAGCTGAAGGATCCGTTCGTTAGACAGGTGTACGGGGAGCGGAGTATGTACTTGAGTAAGTAGGTTCTTTGGGCGTGCCGGCGCTCAAATGCAGCGCCGTCGGGCTTTCCCCTTCAAGTCCTCGGCCGGATTACCGGCCTGTGGGCTTTCCGGTACAATCCCTCACGCACTAGTCAATTGAATCAGGTGAAAATAGATAGCGACCCATATTCGCCCCCTTGATAATATTGATCCAGCGTTTCTCCAAAGTCCAGTACATGTCGTCCTTTCCGACATAAGCAAGGTTGAACAGGTCGTTGATATCATTGGGTTGCCACCTCCGCCCACTCACCTCGAAATCAAGAAAAAGTGAGTGCATCGTTCGCAGAAGTAATTCCGCTTCGTCCCAATTAATCTGTTCAGGTTTGATTTCGCTTCGAATGGACAAGCTTGCGAGTGAGGTGATGAACTGCTTCGTTTCGGTCATGTCTTGACCTCGCATTTTATCGCGTTTGTTTACTCCAGCGGATCGTGCGGAATCAACAAGCGTATTCAGCTGGTCCGCTAGTTCGACTAAGCGCTTTCGCTCAAATTCGATCAGCTCGCGGAACTTCCACTTTTTTGCGGCATCAATTTCATCACCGTCTGCTATGGCCGCTATGAAGTCCACGCAATCGCACACTTGCTTTTCGTTTCCATCATCAACTCCAATACCCGAAACGATTGCAATGCTCTTCAAAGGGCTGTAGACACAGATACCCTTGTGCCGCTGCATGAACTGCTTGCAGGCCACTCGCGCAATTTCGCTTTGATCCAGGTTCCAAGGGGTTCGAGACAGTTCCAACAAATTGATCAGTGTGCCCAGAAGTTTCGATTGCGGGTCAGTCCGTATCAAGCTGTCAACACTATACCAGATGTTCGTGTCGCAGATGATTGAAATGTTTTTCATGACTGGAATCGATGGTGACTGGAAGAGCAGTTTTAGTCGTTCACCATAAGAGGAAGATAATCTGTCGGAATGAAGGCGATCTGGCCCGCCTTCTTCATTGCATGCCACCACCGATCATACCATCGGATCATGGCAATTGCGAAGTCAGCGCACCTTAAATCGTTGTTCAGGCTGGCAGGGTTTGATAATCCGTGTTCTGCGATGATGGTTTGAAGATCATTGATCAGAACGCGCTCCTCAACTGAATTAAAGGTATTTGCAGCTATCAAGATCTGGCACGTCTTGGAACTGTCAACCATGCTCTCGTTGTAGTTGAACTCCAAGGCGAACTTCTTGGGTTGGTTCCAATTTATCTTCGAGAACTCCATTGCAGTGCGCTTGACTTCATCAGTTGCGATGATGCGGTGGTCCCCTTTGGTCACGACACCCTGAGCGCCTTCAACCAAGTAATCAATCATCATCCGTGCGGATAAATCGATGGTGAAGTACTTAGAGAAGTTGAAGAAGAACATGTGCACTCGATCGTTCTGCTCCTTCCAATGAACAATGAAGAACTGAAAGATGAAAGCGGCAATACAAGAGGCTGAAACAGGCTCAAGAATAGCCAAGGCCAGTGTAACCCATTTAGGTAAGCAGGTAGAAAAGGTCTTGGTGAAAACAACCGCGACGAAGACGACAGAAGCGATGTAGAAAAACAGCTTGAGCTCTTTGCTAGCATTGCGCCAGTAGAAACTTAGTAACCTCATTGATAGGGCTATTGTGAAGCAAAGAAACAGCCAGTTCGGTTTCCCCTCGCTGCCGCAAGTGTTCCAGCCTTCCAAAGCTTTGCATTCCTGCCGGGCTGGGTCACTTGTGGCAGCGAGTCCAACAGGTCTGTTCGGGGAT
>JBEPUG010000173.1:0-6636 GCA_041691695.1 Flavobacteriales bacterium | reverse complement strand
TCAACAAGTGCGTTGCTGCCATTCAAAGTGATGGGCGTCATCGTGACCGCGTTGCTCTTCACCTTCGCGATGAAGACGCCCGAATCATACTTGCGGTCCGTAGCATCGGCCACGATCAACTTCAGGTGGTAGGTCGCACAAGGTTGCACGGCGGAACGCGCGCTGAGTCCCGTGGTGAAGCCATCATATTGCAACTGCTGCCCGCCGGTATTGTCGTGGAAGTAACCGGAGTTGATCGAATTGTTCACGTTGTTGATCGCAACGGCCTCGCTCGTGCCCGGAAGCAACGCGATGTTCTTGTCGTTGCCGATGCCGGGATCGCCAGTGATGCCCGGACCGCTGATGAAGAAACCGAACACATCGTTGTATTGCGAGCCGACCCATTCGTTGTATTCCTCGGACCCGAAGACAAAATCGAAGTGCAGGCTGTCCCCGGTGGGGATCACGTCGAACTCGAATTTGCAGGCGTCCTTGGTGGTGCGCCCCGTCACGATGTTCAGTGTGCTATTGCCAGGTATGCCTTGCTCATAGCTGGTGTTGGTCGCGTTGTTCGGGCCGATGGTGTTGACGATCTTACCGGTGGTGAGCAGAACACCTCCGTCCATACCGAGCAGCGAGCCGCTGTATTGGAATTCACCGTAGCCGAGGGGATCGCAATCCACTTGCGGATTGGAGATGACCACACCGGGACCGGTGATGTCGTGCGCCAGCGCTTGCAGATCGGTTTGGCTATTCACGGTAAGCTGTGCCAGCGTAGCGCCTGTGGGAAATGTCAAGATCAACAGTCCGACCAGTGATCGCGCGATGCCGATCGGGATATGAAGCAAGCGCCGTCCCGTCATTGATCGCGGGCGGTTTCGCAGGCCTGTTCAGCGCCGTGCAGCGTGATGGTCCCGTCCGTGATCCGGTCTTCAGCCACCCATGTGCCCAAGGCTTGCACGGCTTGAACACGCAGTGCTTCGCGTGAAGCGCTCGGCCCATCGCTACCGAAAACAATGACCCCGGCGGGCACGCAGGCGAAGACGACCTTCAACGTACCGGTCTTCGGCACTTCGCGCATCAGCGAATCCCGTTCTGTGGTTGTGAAGGAGGCGATATGAAGTCCAACGGGTGCTTGCGCCGACAGCCGTGCCAGCGCTCCGATGGAGATCAGGCCGATCAATGCGAGGCCGCGAGTTAAGGTTGCGCTCATGCTGGGCTACGAGAACTTCATCCATGACAAGGCGCCGCTATCGACGAGGTCCGATGCAATGGAGGTCGGGTTATACCCTTGAAGGCCTTCAAATGTTCCCCCGCTGATCCGACCGAGCGGCGCTCAAGGTCGACGGATGGCCTAGTTCCAAGATGAAAGAGCACCTATGACTTCACAGAACGTTGGCGCAACACTTCGTGCAACGCCACGCCAGAGGCCACACTGACATTCAGCGAACCGATCGTACCTGCCATACGGATGCGCACGCGCAGGTCTGCCATGCGCAGGATGTGATCGGAGATACCAACGTCCTCAGCGCCCATCACCAACACCAAGGGGCCAGTGAGGTCAGCCTCTTCGATCGCCGCCTCGGCTTTCTCCGTGCAGGCCACGATGCGTAATCCGTGTTCCTGCGCACGTTGCAATGACTCCTTGAAGGAATCCACGCGGCACACGGGTTTGCGCAGCAATGCGCCCGCACTGCTCTTCACGGCATCCGAGCCTAAACGCGCTGTGCTCGTCTTCGATACCAGCAGCGCATGCGCACCGAAGCATTCAGCGCTGCGTGCGATGGCGCCCATGTTCCGCACGTCGGTCACACCGTCCAGAGCCACGATCAAGGGGTCCTCGCCGCGGTCGTATGCCTGGGCGATCACACCGTCGAGGTCCTGCATCGCCACTTGGCTGATGAATGCGATCACCCCTTGATGCTCTGTGGTGGTCAGCCGGTCCAGCTTCTCACCGGGCACCGGCTGCCACGGAACGCCTTGCTCTCGCGCAAGGTTTTTCAGGTCCCGGATCCCATCGCCACCCGCGTCGCGACGGATCAAGAGTTTCTCCACGTGCAGATCGCTGCGCAGTGCCTCCAGCACGGGATGCACCCCGCAAACCAATTCGTTCTTCGTCATCTTCTGTTCCCTATCCCGATCACTCTTCTCTGCGTATCCGCGCCTCAGCGTCAAAACACTTCCAAACTCAATTCTGCATGACCCTTCCATTCCTCCAACTCTCCACGTTGCGATACCATGCGCTCTTCAACCGGGGATCGCGTTGCAGCACCAGATCGTTGTCCGAATACGGGTCGTCGCGTTTCACGAAGGTGAAGGAAAGGCTCATCAGGTTGGTCTCGTCGCCATACACCCACGTCTCACTGGTGTCCGTCTTGCGGATCGTGGTGGGCGTGCCGAAGATGATGTGTACCAATCCGCGGTCGGTCTTCCAGCCTTCAGTGTAGCTGGAAAAATGGCGGTTCGCGCTTTCCACTCGACCGTAGTAGGCTGCGATGGCATCACGCGCACGATCACGGCCACCTGCGGCATCAGTCCAAAAATGCTCCACGGCCTTGCGCGGTTGCTTCGTTGAGCTGAACGTGTCCCACTCCTTCAGGCTGGAGATGTAGCGCAGCGGTGCCACCAGGTCCTGCGCGGTACTCACTAATGGAAAGCTCTGCGTCGTGACGAAGAGCGTGTAACCATTAGTGCTGGCGGTGTCGGCGCATATGTGGTAGAAGCCATCGCCCCCGGTGGTGATGGCGAAGAGTCCATCGTTGCCCACCTGAACGTTGAATTCGCTGTCGGGTTTGCCATTGAGCGGGGGAGCAGCAACTTCGGCAAAGACCGGCGCGGGCAGCTTGGAAATGGATGGATAGTGCGCCACATGCAGGATGTTCCCCGCATGTTGCTCCGAGCGCACCAGCACGCGTGTATTCTCCGGAAAGCGATCGGTGAATTCAGTCAGGCTGTCCGGTCGCAACGGTAGGAACTCCTGACGCCCATTCGGCTTGCCGTGCTCCACGTTCAGCATCAGCGTGCTCTGGGTGTCGCGGTTCAGATCGTGCGCTGTGATGCGCAGCACATAAGAGCGGTCACCTTGGTCCTTCAACTCCATGTGGCCGATCAGCTCCTTGTCCGTGTTCGGGATCATGCTCTCGTCCTGCACATAGGTGCTCGCGCTGTCCAACAAGCTGTTCGAGCCCATAGAGGCATAAGCCTCATAGCTGATGTTGACCCGTGAATGGTACGGACCGCCGCCGCCAGTGCCTTTGTAAAGTAGATCGGCCGTGCGCAGTTTGAAGTAGATCACTGAACTGGTCGACGTGGGTTGATAGACACGTGCATCCAAACGCACCGCCGCGGCGCCCTTTCCGTAGAGGTAGGCGAAGTTGTCGTTGTTCGCCACAGGCACGTAGCTGCTACAGCCCATGCTCCCCGCCAGAAAGGCGATCGCTAGAAAGCGAAAGTGCGCGCGTCCGATCATGCTTCTTCACTGTCGGCTTCCACCGAGCGTTCCAGTAGCTTCGGATGGATGGTCTTGCTCGTCTTCGCGCCCAGTTTCCTCAGTAGTTCCACTTGCTGCACCAAGTTGCCCTTTCCATCGCTCAGCTTGCCAACGGCCTTCTCATAGCTGTCGTGCGCGTCGTTGATGTTCTTGCCGATGCGGCCCAGGTCCTCGGAGAAGCCGACGAACTTGTCATACAGAGCGCCGGCGCGTTCCGCGATCTTCATGTGGTTGCGCGCCACGCGCTCGTTCTTCCACAACCCATGGATCGTGCGCAACGTGGCCATCAGTGTGCCGTGCGTCACCATCACCACCTGGCGGTCGTAGGCCTCTTGGAAGATCTCTGGCCGTTCGCGAAGCGCTACGAGGAAGGCCGGCTCTATAGGGACGAACATCAGCACGAAGTCAACGCTGGTGATGCCGTAGAGTTGGGTGTAGTTCTTCTCGCCAAGGCCTTTCGCATGGGCGCGCATGCTGTCGGTATGCAGGCGAAGCAGTCGTGTGCGTTCGCCATCATCAGTGGCCGCGCAATATTGCTCATAGTGTAGCAGTGACACCTTCGAATCGATCACCAGGTGCTTGTCGTCCGGCAGCATCACCACCGCATCCGGCCGCAATCTGCTGCCATCGGCCAGCGTGGTGCTTTCCTGCATACTGTACTCTTGGCCCTTCATAAGGCCCGAACTCTCCAGCACCTTATCGAGGATCATTTCGCCCCAGGCACCTTGGCTCTGATGGTCTCCTTTCAAGGCCTTGGTCAGGTTGTCGGCATCCTGGCTCAGGCGCTGGTTCTGCTCCACCAGCTTTGCCACTTCACTCTTCAACAGGAAGCGTTCCTTGCCTTCCTTATCGTAGCTCGTGCGCACCTGTTCCTGAAATTCGATGATGCGCTCTTTGAACGGATCAAGCAGCAGTTTCAAGCGACCTTCCTGATGCTCGGTCATCTGCTTGCCCTTCTCCTCCAGCAAAGCGTTCGCGACATTGGTGAATTCCCTCCGCATGCGCTCATTCAACTCGGATAGCTCCGCCTTCTGCGTGGCGAGCTTCTCCTCCAGATTTTCGTTGCGCTGCGTTTCCGTGGCCAAGGAGCTGTACACCGCGATCACCTCGCGTTGCTGCTCCTGGATGTTCAGGTCGCGCTCCGCCAAGTGCTGTTCAGCCTTCCGGCGCTCCGCCTCCTGTTGCTGTTGAATGAGCTGCAATGCTTCGCTACCCTTACCGCGCAACCAAAGCGCATGGGCAATCGCTCCCACAATGGCCCCCACCAAGAGCCCCAACAAAGCGAAAGTCCACGACATGCCGCGAAGTTACGCGGGCCGGGTGCAGTTGAAAGCGGCAGAAAACAGTGGCAGGTATCAGTCATAGGTCCAGTGGTCATGGGTCATGAGTCCGGTCGTTCTTTCGGTAGGCGGCAGTGGCAGCATGAAGTCGCATTCAGCGATCTCATCCACTCCACCGTTTTGGCAAACCGCTTCGGTGAAGCGAGCTCGTCGCGGCTGCGCGATCATCTGAACTTCTAATTGTCTGATCTTCTGATCAGCCCTCAATTATCCAAGATCACCACCAACGTACCCAATGGCACATGGTCGAAGAGTTGGATCACATCGCTGTTCCGCATGCGGATGCAGCCGTGCGAGCTGGGTCGGCCCAACGAGGCTTCGTCCGCAGTGCCGTGGATATAGATGCCGCGTTCCATGCTGTCCTTAGCCCCGCCTTCGTTCACGCCGGGTTCCATGCCGTCCAGCCAGAGGATACGCGAGGTGATGAGATCATCCCGCTCCACATTGCTATCCGCTATGCAACCGGTGAAATGGCGCCATCTGAAGATCCCGTAAGCAGGCACACCTGCACCGATCTTCTGCACGATGCGATGCAGACCCTCGGGCGTGCGCTCGCTGTTGCGGGTGGAACCCAAGCCGTTCTTCGATGTGGAGATCACGTACTCCGCCATCATCTCTTGGTCCACCACGTAATACATCCGCTGTTGCTTCACGGAGACGTAGAGCACGCATCCTTCATAAGGGGCGATCGGATAGCGCACCTTCATGTAGTCCATCAGAAAGTCCGCCAGCACCTGCTTGTGCGACGGTGCCGCCAAGGCCAGTTCTACCGCAGGTTGTGCGATGCCAGGACCGCAAAGGCAGGCCCACACCAAGCTGGCAACGACGTATCGAATGGCGCGCATGCGCTCTTCAACGGAGCGGAAGGGAAACGGGTTGCTTGATATGACCACGAATGATGGACGTGCTTGATCCGTCAAGAAGAACACAGGATCATGAATACCAGCCGCACTCGCGACACGCGAGCGCTAGCGGTGCGGAGGCATTCGGCCGCAGGCCGCATCTGCGTCCATCTGCGACATCTGCGGATAGAAGTCGGAGAAGGCCATCACGATCGCAAAGCGATATCCTCGGCGAGATCGGCGGTTTTCCACCATCCGGCCTCGCGACACGCGAGCGTTGCTGTGTTCCTCCGCGGCTCTGCGGCTATACTTCCCTAGAACAAACTCGTGAAACCGAAGTAGACCTTCCCGCCTCGCAGGTCGATCGGATTATTATACTGTCGACCCAACGCGTAGGTCAGCCCGAAGATTCCGGCCTTCGTCTCGAAGCTCGTGCCGACACCGAAGCCTAGGGGCGTATCGGTCTTTAATGGCGTCTGGCTGCTGTCCTCCCACCAGCCTTGGTCCATGAAGAGGAAGAAATTGCCGTTCTCTTCATATAGGAAGCGATATTCCACCGTGCCGATGGCGTAGCTGGAGCAATAGATGCTGGCCTCGTCTACGCCGCGTAGGGTCTTCAGGCCACCGATCCGGTACAACTCATTCGTGTAGAGTTGGTCGTTCACCATGCTTCCGCCTTGCGCCACCAGCCTCACCGTACTGCGTCGGCCCAGCGGGATGTGCCAGGTGACATTCCCATCGAATACGTATTGTACGCTGGTCTGTGGTGTGGATACTGTGTCGCCGTAAGTCGCGGTTGAACTGTGCTTCTCGCCGACGGAACCCTCCAGGTTCAACCCCAGCCCCTTGCGTGGATTAAACAAGTAGTCGAAATGCTGGCGTTGCAGGCCAAGGCCGTAGGAGGTGAGCTTCACGTCGGCCAGGCCGGGCGTGTACACCAACTGTTGGCCGAGCCGTTGACTACTCGCGTTGTTCACGAAAACGC
>JBEPUG010000172.1:0-6731 GCA_041691695.1 Flavobacteriales bacterium | reverse complement strand
GGCATCCACCGGCGATTCGATGAATAGCTTGCGGAAGAGTTCCATCTGGAAGCCTTCGAAGTCGCTTTCGGGCTGGTATTCCTCGGTGATGGTGGTGGCCACGTCGTGGAACATGTTCAGCACGTCAAGCTTCAGGCGCTCGCCGAAGAGGGCGTTACGGCGGCGCTTGTAGATCACCTGCCGCTGCTTGTTCATCACGTCGTCATACTCCAGCAGGCGTTTCCGAATGCCGAAGTTGTTCTCCTCCACTTTCTTCTGTGCCCGCTCGATGCTGGCGGTCACCATGCTGTGCTGGATCACTTCACCCTCCTTCAATCCGAGGCGGTCCATCAATTTGGCGATGCGTTCGCTGCCGAACATCCGCATGAGGTCGTCCTCCAAGGAGATGTAGAACTGTGACGAACCGGGATCGCCTTGACGTCCTGCACGACCGCGTAACTGGCGGTCCACACGGCGGCTTTCATGTTTCTCCGTGCCGACGATAGCGAGTCCGCCCGCTTCCTTCACGCCGGGTCCCAGCTTGATGTCCGTGCCGCGACCGGCCATGTTGGTGGCGATGGTGACGGTACCGGCAGAGCCTGCGTGCGCCACGATATCCGCCTCGCGCTGGTGCTGTTTTGCATTCAGCACGTCGTGCTTGATGCCGCGCATCTTCAGCATCTTGGCCATCAGCTCGCTGACCTCCACGTTCGTGGTACCGACGAGCACGGGCCTGCCCGCTTCCTGCAATTTCACGATCTCGTCAATCACCGAGGTGTACTTCTCGCGCTTGGTCTTGAAGACCATGTCCTCATTGTCCTTGCGCGTAATGGGCCGGTTGGTGGGGATCGACATCACGTCCAACTTGTAGATGTCCCACAGCTCCTGCGCCTCCGTCTCGGCGGTACCGGTCATGCCCGCGAGCTTGTGGTACATGCGGAAGTAGTTCTGCAACGTCACCGTAGCGTAGGTCTGCGTTGCGGCTTCCACCTTGACACGTTCCTTACTCTCGATAGCTTGGTGCAGCCCATCGCTGTAACGGCGACCTTCCATTATGCGGCCGGTCTGCTCGTCCACGATCATCACCTTGTCGTTCATCACCACATACTCCACGTCCTTGTCGTAGAGCGCGTAGGCACGGATCAATTGGTTCACGGTGTGCACGCGTTCGCTCTTGATGCCGAAATCGCGTAGCACCTCGTCCTTACGATCGGCCTTTTCCTCGGGTGTGGCACCGCTTTTCTCGATGTCCGCCACATCGCTGCCCACGTCGGTAAGGATGAAGAATTTCGCGTCGTCGACATCGCCGCTGATCAGGTCGAGGCCCATCTCGGTCATCTCGATGCTGTGCTGCTTCTCGTCGATCGTGAAGTAGATCTCCTGGTCCACGAAAGGCATCTCCTTCTGTTGGTCCTGCAGGTAGCGGCTCTCGGTCTTTTGGAGCAGTGAGCGTACGCCGGGTTCACTGAGGAATTTGATCAGCGCATTGTTCTTCGGCAGGCCGCGGTGGGCGCGCAATAGCGCAAGGCCGGCCTTCTCTGTCTGCTCCTTCGTTGCGCCATCCTTCAGCAATTCCTTTGCCTCGGAGAGCAGCTTGGTGATGAGCTGACGCTGCGCATTGTAGAGTTTTTCCACGCGCGGCTTGTACTCGTCGAACTGGTGGATCTCGCCCCTTGGCGTAGGTCCGCTGATGATGAGTGGCGTCCGTGCATCGTCCACCAGCACGCTGTCCACTTCGTCGATGATGGCGTAGTGATGCTTGCGTTGCACCAGTGCGTTCGGCGCGTGGGCCATGTTGTCACGCAGGTAATCGAAGCCGAATTCGTTGTTCGTGCCGAAAGTGATGTCGGCCATGTACGCTTTGCGGCGGTCGGCGCCATTGGGCTCGTGCTTGTCGATGCAATCCACGCGCAGGCCGTGGAATTCATACAGCGGCCCCATCCATTCACTGTCGCGTTTGGCGAGGTAGTCGTTCACCGTGACGAGATGGACTCCGCGGCCTGCGAGGGCGTTGAGGTACATCGGTAAGGTGGCCACGAGGGTCTTGCCCTCACCGGTGCTCATTTCCGCGATCTTGCCTTTGTGCAGTGCAACACCACCGATCAGCTGCACATCGTAGTGCACCATGTCCCATATAATGGGTGTGCCGGCGGCATCCCACGAATTCTTCCAGATGGCCTTGTCTCCTTCTATGCGCACGTTGTCGCGCTTGGCGGCGATCTCTCGATCCAGATCAGAGGCGGTGACCGTCAGCTCTTTGTTCTCAGTGAAGCGACGCGCGGTCTCCTTCATTACTGCGAACGCCTCCGGCAGCAGTTCAAGCAGCACCTCCTCGATCTTGGTGAGCGTTTTCTCCTCCAGTTTGTCCATCTCCTCGTAGCGTGCTTCGCGATCGGCGATGGGCATCTTGAGGTTCTCATCGATCTCGTTGCGCAGCGTATCGATGCGGTCCTGCTCCTCTGAGATCTTCGCGGTGATACGCGCCTTGAAGTCGACGGACTTGGCGCGGAGCTGGTCGTTGCTCAGGTCACGGAGCTTAGGATATTCAGCCTTGACCTTCTCCACGAGCGGCTGCACCTCCTTGAGGTCGCGGGTGGCCTTGTCGCCAAAGACTTTCTTGATGATGGTACCGATCATGGGAGTGGGAGCGTGATGTGATGCGGAAGGTGGAGCTGCGTGCGGGAAGTCGCCCCAGAGTGGCCGCGATCGTAAAAGGTCGGCAAAGTTAACCGGTATCGGTCCTGTCAAGGCGTGGGCCGATCAGGTCGGGAATGCCGCATTGTCAGTGAGAAGGGTACCACAAAGGTCTCAAAGGGCGCAAAGAGAGAAACTTCATGCCCAATGTGTCGATAACGCTCGCCTCCGGATCCAACCTCTTTGTGTCCTTTGAGACCTTTGTGGTATGGACTAATTTCTCTGTGCCTTTGCGCCTCCGCGGCCCCTTCGCACGAAAAAGCCCCGCCGTTCTTGGCAGGGCTTTGAGTTTCTCAGGAAGAGGTGCTCAGTATTCGTCCTCGTTGAAGAAGAAGTCCTCCTTGCTTGGGTAGTCCGGCCAGATGTCCTCGATGGTCTCGAACACCTCTTCGTCGTCCTCGATGCCCTGCAGGTTCTCCACAACCTCAAGCGGTGCGCCGGTGCGCATGGCGAAATCGATCAGCTCATCCTTGGTCGCGGGCCAAGGGGCATCTTCCAGGTAGGAGGCAAGTTCAAGTGTCCAGTACATGTCAGCCCGCTTTTGACGGTCTTTTTGAAATCGGCCGCAAATATAGCCGGATAGGGATCGCTAGCGCGGTAGTTGAAAAGTAGCGGCAAGGGATCAGCACTTTCCCTGCATCGACGCGGCATTCCAATGGTCAGCCCCTCGGCTTCCAGGGGATCTCCTCCACCTTCAGCTGCTGGCCGATCCATCGGGCGAGCACGAAAAGCAGGTCGCTGAGCCGGTTCAGGTAGCGGACGACGATCTCTGGGACCGGCTCTTCGGCGGCCAAGCGTATGGCGATCCGTTCAGCTCGTCGGCAGACCGTACGGCAAATGTGAGCCTGCGAAACTGCAGGATGTCCACCGGGAAGGATGAAGTTGCGCATAACAGGCAGGTCGGCGTCCATGGCGTCCATGGCGTCCTCCAAGGCCTTCACATCGTCGTCGGTCGTGGTCGGCACCTTGAATTTTTCCGCCGTTTCCTCGGAACCCGCAGCAAGGCGTGATCCGATATCAAAGAGCTTCACCTGTATGTCCGTGAGTAGCTCCGACCTCATCTTACCGGAAAGATCACGCAACATCCCGATATGACTGTTGAGTTCGTCAATGGTGCCGTAGGTCTCGATGCGCAGGCTGTCTTTCGCCACACGCTTCCCATTCAGCAAGGACGTCTGGCCTTTATCCCCAGTGCGTGTGTAGATCTTCATCGGCTGCGAAGGTAGCTGGAGGAAAAGAGGTGAATGGTGATAAGTGATAGGTGATTGGGCGCATCACCCGCCATCGCGCATCTTATCACCGATCACCGATCACTGGCATTCAATACCGCAACCGAAAGTGCTCGCGTTGCTGCTCCTTCCGGAGAAACACCAGACCCAGGTGCAGGAGGTCGATCGTGACGGTCACTTGCTGATGCGCCTGGATGGCTTCCCAGGCTTCCTCCATTTCAGGGCTCCAGTGGATGTCGTCGAAAATGAAGATGCTTTCATTGTGAGCCTTCGTCAGGCAATTTTCGAAATTCGCCAACGTGGGTGCCTTGGCGTGATGGCCATCGATGAAGATCATGTCCAAGCGCTCAATGCCGTGCAGCACTTCCGGTAGACGGTCGTGAAAACTTCCAACATGCGGGACGATATTACTGGCATCGAGCTGTTTGAAATTGTGCTGTGCGATCGCTGCGATGGATGGACTTCCTTCGATGGTATGGACGGCCGCACCCCGTGCCGCGCGGGCCAAATAGAGCGTGGAAATGCCGAAGCTGGTACCCAATTCCAGTATCGTCTTCGGCTGGAAATAGCGCGCCAAACGGAAGAGCATTTCCGCTTGTGGGCGGGGCTTCAACGCCGTGCGTGCGATCTCGCGGACCTTGCGATAAGGAGCATTCGACCGTTGCGATCCCGCACCCAGGTCCGTCACGTTAACCGTATCGTCACGCTTCAACAATTCCGAGCGCAACTGCTCAATGTCACCGCACTCCTTGTTGGCGCCGCGTTTCCGCAATACGTCCAACACGAGCGCAAAAACAAAGGGTGAATGCACATCGTGACGGTTCCCTGCTTGATGTATGTGGCGCAGGTAGGCGCGGACGTGATGGAAGAACATGGACATTCGGAACGGGCGAAGTTATCCGGAGGGTGAAGCCGCGATCAAGAATGAAAAATGATGAATGATGAATGAAAAATGTAGAATGGGAGGATCGCAGATCACAGCGGGACGTTACCAATCACCAATCACCAGCCACTGATCACTTGCCACTGATCACTTGCCCTTTGCCCGCTTCGCCAGCAGCGCGTCATAGAACGTCACCGTCATCAGGAACATCAGCATGCCGTAGAAAATGTCCTCCACCGGGATGGTGCCGATGCGTATTCCGAGGTTATGCGCATCGTTGTACCACACCACCGGCGCGTCTAGCCCGCTGCCGGTGAGTATGCCGTTCACCACGAGGAAGGGGAGGAGTAGCACCATGTATGCGAAGTAGGCCCTGCCCAACCATTTCGGCTTGGACCACAGACGGAGCATCACCAGCCACACTCCCAACAGGCCGAATGCGCTGGCAGTGTAGGCCCGTCCCGGGAAGAAGACGGCGATCAGTAGCGAACCGGCGATGAGCAAATAACTGATCGGCGTGGCCCATGGACCGAAGTAGTCCTTCACGCCCAACACCCGGAAGCAGTGATACGTGAAGACGCACGCATAGGGAATGCAGATGAAGAAGAGCCACTCCTCGATGGGGAGCCCCAGCAGTGAAATGCCGGAGAGATGTTCCATGTTGAAGCCCCAGATCCCGCGGGCGGTGAAGAAGGCATCCCACGGAATGAACAGCAACATCATGCCGCCGATGGCGGGCCAGAGCGCGAACCACGTGCGATCGAAACGCAGACGCGGATGAAAGCTGAAGAGGAAGGGGACGAGGAACGCGCCTAGATCGACCCAGAGATAAGTGGACATCTGATAAGTTCTACCACAAGGGACACGAAGGACGCAAAGATGAATTCAACTGCCGACCGCCATAGTTAGCTGCCACTGCCTACTGACTCTGGCTACTGTGCTTGCAACGCTTTGTGACCTTCGTGCTCTTTGCGGTGTTCCTCCTTCCGAAGCCGCCACGCATCGCGGTAATACTTGAAGGGAACGATCAACATGCCAAAGCACTCGCCCTCCTCCTTTCCGAGATGCTTGTGATGGATCTTGTGCGCCCTGCGAAGCGCGATGAAGTAGGGCTTTTGTGACTTCCGCAGCCACTTGATGCGTTGGTGGATGAAAACCTCATGTACCAAGAAGTAGGCGATGCCGTACAGTAGGATGCCGAGGCCGATCCACAGCCATGGCGTGTCCAATCCGCGGATGGAGCCGATGAGAAAGAGGAACATCGATGGCACGGCGAAGAGGAGGAAGAACGAATCGTTGCGCTCCAGCACATGGTCGTGATCACGCTGATGATGGTCCTTGTGCAACGACCACAGGAAGCCGTGCATCACGAACTTATGCGTGGCCCATGCCACGAATTCCATGGCGACGAAACTCAACGCTACGACCCCGATGGTCTGCCAAGTGCTCATTGCGTATTCGGGAAAAGCCGTTCCAGTGTGCGTTTGCGGAAAGCGAAGATCTCTTCAAGTTGCTTCCGCACAAAAATACCATGGGCCGCCTCTCCCAATGGCCCCAACGGCAGCGCATAGTCCACGCGGTCCTTCATCAACGTGCCGCCGGGAGCGGGTTCGAACGTGTGGTGATGATGCCAAAGCGCATACGGACCTTTCTTCTGCGTGTCCGTAAAACTGCGTGGCTCATCCACTTCGGTGATCAACGTCACCCACGTCATCGGGATCCCAAATACAGGACGAATGGTGTACTTGATAAGCTGTCCGGCGTGGATGTCTTTGCCGGGAAACGGAGCGCGGATCACGAACCCCATTTCCGGGGGGGTGATCCGCGCAAGATTTTCAGGTGAACTGAAGAAGCTCCAAGCCTCCTGCACCGGTATGGGCAGGAATTGTTGACTTTCGAGATGATGGAGATTATCCAATGATCACAGCGTTAGGGTATCGTTCCTT
>JBEPUG010000171.1:0-6865 GCA_041691695.1 Flavobacteriales bacterium | reverse complement strand
GGCATCGTTGGCCAACAGGCGATAGTGGTCCAAGGCATCGGCGACTTGCGAAGCATTCACCGGCACGTCCACACGGGCGGAGCCTATGCCGGTAAGCAGCGTGAAGCGGAACTCGTCACCGACATTCTTCTTGTCATTGCGCATCAATTCGATCACGCGATGGTGGTCGGCGGCATAGAGCGGAAAGTGCGGGTAGAGGCTCATGAGGTGCTCTTCCACGGCGTTCATGCGGTCGCGGTCCAGCAGGCCGAAACGCCAACTGAGCCACGTGGCGCAGACCATGCCGACGGCCACCGCTTCGCCGTGCAACAGCGACCGGCCGGGGCTTTCCAAGGCAAAGGCCTCCAGCGCATGGCCGATGCTATGGCCGAAGTTGAGCAGCTTCCGTGGACCATTCTCGCGCGGATCTTCCGTCACCACTTCAGCTTTTATCGCCGCGGAGCGAAGGATAAGCGGTGACAGCGCATCGAGGTCGTGCAAGGGCGCGCGGCGCAAGGCGTTCCAATGATCCGCATCACGCACCAACCCATGCTTCACCATTTCTGCGATGCCATTCAGCAACTCGCGTTTCCCCAGTGTGCGCAGAAAGTCGGGATGCACATGCACCGACACCGGCTCGGCGAAGGCACCCACGAGGTTCTTTACGCCGTTGAGATCGATCGCCGTCTTCCCGCCTATGGCCGCGTCCACCATACCCATCAGACTGGTCGGCACGTTGATGAAGCGGATGCCGCGCTTGTAGGTGGCCGCGACGAATCCGCCCAGATCGGTGATGACCCCGCCGCCGAGGTTGATCATCACGGCATGCCGATCCGCCGCCAGTTCCGCGAGATGGGTCCAGAGCGCACGGCACACTTCAAGGTCCTTGCTCGATTCGCCATGGCGCACCTGGATGCTCTCCGCATCCGCGAGCGCAGGCACATGGGCGAGTAGTTCCGGCAGGCAATGGTCCAGCGTGTGCTCATCGCCGAGAATGAAGTAGCGTGTGCCGGCCGCATTGTGCGCCAACTCGTCCTGCAAGTGCTTCAGCGCATGCGCTCCCAAGTATACAGGGCAGTTCCCTGAGGTGATAGCGTCGGATGTTTGCTGCGCGGGGTCCATTGCTACTTTTGGCGGCCTTCCCGGCAAAGTTGCACGGGCAAAGGCGTTCAAAGGAACGAACTTCATCCCTGCGGTACCATGTCTCAAGTGGCCGATGCCCATCCATCGATCGACACCAAGTTGCCCGATCTGGGGGATACCCGGACGGCCTTCGCATCCAAGAGCGACCGGGATCTCTGGCAGGCCTACTGGCTCTTCCGCATCATTGGCACCGCTTCACTCAGCAGCATCGGCGTAGCTCTTACCCGCTTTGCATTGGCGCTGCACCTTCCGGTGAAGGGTATGATCAAGAGCACGGTCTTCCGGCAGTTCTGCGGCGGGGAGACGATCGAGGAATCGCTGGTGACGGCTGAAAGATTGGCCCGCAGTGGCGTGGGCACTATCTTGGATTACAGCGCTGAAGGCCAGGACGACGAGGCCTCCTTGGATGCGAATGCGGCGGAGACCTTGCTCACCATCGCCGCCGCCAAAGGGAATTCCGCCATTCCGTTCTCCGTCTTCAAGCCCACCGGCATGGCGCGCTTGGCGGTGTGGGAAGCGGTTTCGCAAGGGCGGAAGATGTCCGCTGCGGATGCTACCGCCTGGGAACATGCCAAGGACCGCGTGCGCCGCATTTGCGAGGCCGCCTTCGCTGCCGATGTACCTGTGCTCGTGGATGCCGAGGAGAGCTGGATCCAGCCTGCGATCGACGCGCTGGTCCGGGAGATGATGCAGCGATTCAACCGCGAAAAGGCGCTCGTCTTCAACACGGTGCAACTTTATCGGCACGACCGCTTGGCCTTCCTGCGCGTTGAAACGGAACATGCCAAGGCTAACGGCTACTATATCGGCATGAAGCTCGTGCGCGGCGCTTATATGGAAAAGGAGCGGGCACGTGCGCAGGAGCGAGGTTATCCGGATCCGATCAGCCCCGACAAGGCCGCAGTGGACCGCGATTTCGACGACGCCTTGCGCTTTTGCATGGATCACCTGGACCGGGTCTCCATGGTTGCGGGCACGCACAACGAGTCCAGCACCCTGCTGTTGGCGCGCATGATGCAGGAGCGCGGCATCGCACGGAACGATAAGCGCATCCACTTCGGGCAGCTGCTCGGGATGAGCGATAACATCAGCTACAACATGGCCGCTGCGGGATACAACGTGGTGAAGTACGTGCCCTACGGCCCCGTGAGTGAAGTGATGCCTTACCTGATCCGCCGCGCCGAAGAGAACACCAGCGCCCGCGGCCAGACCGGCCGCGAGTTGATGCTGATCATGCAGGAGCGCAAGCGTCGGCAGGCCGCGAAGACCGGTAACTAGTGTGCTACGATGAGCCGCTGCGAATGCTGGGGCCCGGCACCCACCGTGTGCATCAGGTAAAGTCCGTCGCTCAACGTTGAGGTGTCCAACGTTCCGTCGCCTTTTGCCATGACACGGCGCAGTACATCACGTCCTTCCAGATCGGTGAGCACGATCGTTCCCGCAGAAGCCATGTGTATAGTGACAGTTCCGGAGCACGGGTTGGGATAGGGATCCACTCCGGCGGCGTTCTTGGCCAACTCGTCCACGCCCTGGTAAATGGTGCCCGAGCAGCCCGGGTCCTGCTGGCCGCAGACCACGCGCGCGAGGAACTGCACGACCACATCCACGGAGTTTATCGGGTCGTAAAGGAGATAGCCCACATGCTGCGCCGAATCATATTCGAGGTAGCAATTGGGAACGCCGATGTGATCCATGCGTTCATGGATGTCATGATCTCCGGAAACAGTGATGCCCGTGGGGAAGCCGAAGGCGTAAGCTTCCGCGGTATAGCAGGGTACGATGGGGTCGCCCGTCTCGTGGATCCCGCAGTAAGGCTGGTCGCCGGGCTGTATCCAAGAAGTGTCGCCGATGGCACCGCTGAGACTGAAGCAGGCCGTCACATCGCTGGAATAACCGAGGGGACCACTGGTGCCTTCCATTCCGCCGAAGGAAGCACTATCCGCAACGAGTACCCCCGGCAGCTCAGAAGGCAGGTTCATGTACGTGAGATGCAGCGCACCGATCGCCCCTGCGCTGACACCGCCCACAATGACGCGGTCCGGATCGATGTGGTAAGGGTTGCCATCCACGGCCACGGTCTGCCTGAGATATCGGATACAACCCTTTATGTCGAGCACGCAGCGCATCACCGCATGCATACTTGTGTTTTCGTTGGGAATGAAGAAGCCTACGCGGTAATCCATCGCCACTCCCACATAGCCCAAATGCGCCAGTTCGCGGCAGAAGGGTGCCACATCCTCACGTGTGCCAGTGACGAAGGAACCGCCGAACGCCACCAACACCACAGGCCGCAAGGACAAGGTGTCGTTGGCCGGTTCATAGACGTCCATTAACAAGGTCTGGTCCGTTCCATCGATACCTGTGTTGTGACCAAAAGGAACGGCCAGCGTGCTGTCGATGGCCGTGAAGTGGTTGTAATCCGTGTATCGTCCAGTGCCGCATTCCTGAGCGGAACAGAGGCCGACAGAGAGGAACAGCGGCAAAAACAGGAAGGAACGGTTCATGGTCTTCAAGTGCTAACGGGAGGCAAAGTAGTGCATTCGTGAAGGCAGGTGCGACGAGGTCAGACTATTGCCGCGTAAGAATAGCAAGCACTGACCGCCGCGCCTTGGAGGAGGTACCTTTCCCATTCCTCTTCCTATTCCACCGCCCATGTTGCGCCCCATCCTGTTGCTCCTCCTGATGATGCCCGCCTTCCTTGCCGTGGCGGAAGAGCCTGATGAACTCGATTCACTTTGGCGCGCCTTCCGGGAACCCCGGGCCTCCGCGCACGATCGACTGATCACCCTGAACGAGATCGCGTACGACTTGCGCTCGGCAAACCTCGACAGCAGCTTGACGGTGTCGAAGCAGTTGCTCTTACTGGCGCAACGGGACCGCGACACGTTGATGATCGCTCTGGGCTATCGGGACATCGGGCTGGCCTATTTGATGATGCGTTCCAACGGCCCGGTATTGGCCTATCTGGACACCGCATGCACGTACTACGGCATGCGCAACGACAGTGCTACCTCAGTGGGGCCGGTGGAGTGGAAAGCAACTTGGCCTTCGCCTATAAGAACACAGGCCAACTGGAACAGGCCATGGACCACTACCGGCGAAGCCTCGCGCTGCACGCGCGTGCACACGAGGAAAAGGGTGCCGTCTATTGCTATGCCGGCATGGGCCGCGTCTTCGAGATCCAAGGTCGGTCCGACAGTGCGCTGGCGTATTACGGAAGGAGCGCCAAGCTCGCGGAAAAGCTCGGCATGCACGACGTGGCCGGTGGGAGCTACGGGAACATGGGGAACGTTTATGCGGGAACAGGGCACATCGGTGAGGCGATCGACATGACCTACCGGAGCCTCGCCATCCTGGAACAGGCCAAGGACGAGGTGGGCGTGGCCGCTTGCCTCACCACCATCAGCGCATTGAAGAGTTCCACCGGGGACAAGAAGGAATGCTTGGCGTTGCTACTGCGCGCCTACGCGCTCTACAAGGGTGCCGACTTTCGGCAGGGGATGATGACCGCGGGCAGCAGCATCGGAGGCATGCTCATGGACCTCGGACGACCGGACAGCGCGATCGTGATGCTAGAAAAGTCATTGGCCTTGGAACGGGAAGGCGATGTGAAGGACCTGATGGGCCGCACGCTTCTCTCGCTCGGCACGGTGTACCGGGAAACGGGCCGCTTGGCCGATGCCGAGAAGGTCTTGGAGGAGGCGGTCACCTTGGCAAAGAGTCTGCACGATACGGCCGGTGAAGCGGAAGCATGGGCAGCCTTGGGCCGCGTGGACGTGGACCGTGCAAGGCCCGACCAAGCGGTGGCGCATTGCACGCAAGGCCTGGCCCTTGCACAGGACAATCCGATATCCGCGGAGCGCCAAGACAATTGCGAATGCCTGTACTTGGCCTACAAAGCGAAAGGCGACGACGTGAAGGCATTGAAATACTATGAGGTCTTCGTGGAGGTGCGCGATAGCCTTACGTCCCAAAGCGATCAGTTGAAACTTGCGCGCCGCGACCTGATGTACACCTTCGGCAAGGAGCAACTCGCCGACAGCATGCGCTTCGCCAGTGAACGGCAGCGGCTCGAGAGTGAGCGCACCATCGAAGCCATGCGCGCTGACACCAACCGCAACCGCGCCTGGGCCATGGGCGCTGGCGGGATCCTGCTGCTGGCGGGTGGCGGCGCCTGGTTCATCGCCGATCGCAAACGCAGAAAGGAGCGCTTCGAGAAGGAGGCCGCCACGTTGGAGACGCAGGCCCTGCGCAGCCAGATGAATCCGCACTTCATCTTCAATGCGCTCAACAGCATCAATGCCTTCGTGCAACGCAACGACCAGGACAGCGCATCGGGCTTCCTCGGCAAATTCGCCCGCGTCATGCGGTCCGTTCTGGAGAACAGTCGCCATGCGGAGGTCCCGCTGAAGGATGACCTGGAGACGCTGCGCGGCTACATGGACCTGGAGCGAATGCGCATGGAGAACAAGTTCGACTTCACCATCACCGTTGATCCCTCGCTCGATCCCGAGGAGGTGATGGTGCCCCCGTTGGTGGTGCAGCCTTTCGTGGAGAATGCCATCTGGCACGGCATGGCGGGGAAGGAGGGCAAGGGCCACATCACCCTCACCGTGGCCCGACATGAAGGCCGGATGCGCTGGACGATCGAGGATGACGGCGCCGGTCGACAAGTGAAGAAGTCCACTTCGGAGGACGGTGCCCCAACAAAGAAGACCTCACTCGGCACGGCCATCACACGCGCCCGCTTGGACCTCGTGCAAAAGCAGCACGGAGGCAAGGCCGGCTTCCGCTACATCGATCTGCCACAAGGCACCCGCGTGGAAGTGGACATGCCGATCCTATCGGCATACAAGTAATTCCAGCACCGGTCACCTGATCGCCGCGAGGCGATCTAATCCTGTCAATCCTTTAATCCTGTCAATTCAGTGATCCTATGATCCTGTCAATTCAGTGATCCTGTCGTTTCACTGGTCCAGTGATACTGTCCAAACACGACGCGATAGCCCTGTCAGCCTGCAGTCGTATCGTTAGCGATACACTACCTTTTCACCACCAACCCAGCCACCCGATGTCCAACCTTTCCGCCGTGATCGTCGATGACGAACAGCACTGTCGCGAAGCTCTGAGCGGACTTTTGGAGCGCAAGCATCCCGACATCTCCTTGCTCGGTATGGCCACCAACGTTCCCGATTGCGTGGTCCTGCTCGGGAAGGTGAAACCGAAGATCCTCTTCCTGGATATCGAGATGGGCAAACACACCGGCTTCGACCTCCTTCAGGCCATCGGTCCCGACCGGCCGCATGTGATCTTCACCACGGCGCACGAGGGCTACGCGGTGAAGGCGATCCGCTTCAGCGCGTTGGACTATCTGCTGAAACCGGTGGACCCCGACGAGCTCAGCGCTGCCATCGGCAAGGTGCGGCAGGCCGAGCGCAAGCCCCAATCCGCCGACCAGTTCGCGGCCTTGCTGAAGAACCTTGCACAACCCCAAGGTCCGGGGCGGCGCATTGCGTTGCCGGTAGCCGATGGGGTCGAGATGGTGGACGTGGAAGGCATCGTCTTTTGCGAAAGCGATGGTGGCCGGACCGTGGTCCATCAAAAGAATGGACCCGACTTGGCGATCGACCGTCCGCTAAAGGAACTCGAGGACCTGCTGGATCCCGCTCGATTCGTGCGGGTGCAGTCCACCTGCTTGGTCCATGCGAAGCACATCAAGAAGTTCAGTCGCGGAGAACCGGGC
>JBEPUG010000170.1:0-7000 GCA_041691695.1 Flavobacteriales bacterium | reverse complement strand
GCTATGCGCGGATCACAGAAGGCGGCTTTTTCTGGAAGGAGGAAGGATTCGACCAGGCCTCACCGCAATAGCACCACCGATCCGCGTTCGGTCCGATCCACCGTTCTTCCACCTTCATGGGTCTTGTATTCGAGCACCCAAACATAGACCCCGGGAGGTGCCGGTCCGCTGGGGATGTTACCATCCCAGCTCGCGTTGTCCGGTGTTGAAGTATGGACCATGCTTCCCCAGCGATCGAAGATCCTTAACGTCCATGACAGGACCTGCTCGTCCATTGAAGGAGCAAAGTGGTCGTTGATGTCATCGTCGTTCGGGGTGAACGCATTCGGCACGTAGATACGCGGCTCACAATTGATATCCGTGAACACCACCGTGTCCGCAGCAAGGATGCACTGGCCCTGAGCGTGTACGATATAGATGCCGGGCTGGTCGGTCGTCAGCACGGCGCTATGGTTTCCAGTGTTCCATGCATAGGTCGCACCCGGGATGGTCGCATCCAGAGTGAGCGGATAACCGGGGCATACCTCCCGGTCTGGCCCTAGATCCACCTCGTCGATGGTATGGATAAGGGCTACCTGCACGTGGTCTGAACTGGTGCATCCATCTTGGAGCAGTATCACCGTGTATTCACCTGCGGTGTTCACCGTTATGGACGGCCCGACCTCTCCGGTGCTCCACTGTGCCAATGCGGATCCCGGCGATACCTGCAAGATCAGGCTGTCTCCACTGCATAGTGTGCGGTCCGGACCTAACTGCGGCGTGGGGATCGACGAGTACGATACGTGGATCGAATCCACGGCAATACAACCGGAAAGGCTGACAACCACCCCATACGTGCCAGTTGTGTGCACTGTCTGAGCCATCCCCGTGGAACCGTCTTGCCATAGGATCGAGGTGCCCGGAATATTGACCGTCAGCTGTAGTGAAGTCCCAGGGCAAAGAAGCGTATCCATTCCTAGCTCCAGCGCGGAAAGGTCGACGTAGGAGACAGCCACTTGGGCGCTGTCCACACAGCCAGCCCGGTCCACGATAACACTGTAGGTCCCTGTTGTATCAACGGTGAATACCGGTGCCACGGAGCCGTCCGACCAGAGGTACCTGGCCCCGGCCTGGTCAACATCGATGGCCCACGTCGAGCTGTTGCAAAGAGTGGTGTCCGTTGGTAGGTCCAACTCGGGTAGTGGAAGGGAGGTCACAGCGATGCTGTCCGTTCCGACGCATCCGTCCGCCTCCACCTGCACATACCAGAACCCCGCACCTACACTACGATCTCCGACGGCAGCTCCATCATTCCAGATGTAACTGGCTCCAGGTATGGCCGCATTCAGCATCAGTGTGGCGTCGCCGCAAAGCGCTGTGTCGGCACCGAGGTCCACAAAAGGAGTAGGCAACGCTGTAACGAGGATTGTGTCTTCGGTGGTGCATCCATTGAGTGTGGCCACTGCCCAATACGTGCCGGCCTGGTCGATGGTGCGAATGGGAGTGGTGCTGCCATCATCCCAGATGAGCGAGGCCCCATTATCCAGTGCGGGCGCAAGCTGGCTGGAGTTTCCTGTGCAGAGTTGTTGGTCCGGCCCGAGATCAAGCACTGGCAGAGGCAAGAACATGATCGTGATGGAATCACTGAGCGAACATGTGCCGAAGCTTGTTTCGGCGATGTATGTCCCGGAAGTTGAAGCTGCCAAAGTGTTCGTCAAAGTGTCTATTGCCCCGGTCCAGACCGTGCTGCCTCCTGCGATCCCGGTGTTAAGGAAGAGGGTGTTCCCGGAGCAAAGCGTGGTGTCGGGGCCAAGGCCGAAGTTGCCCGGGTCCACATAAACGACCGAGATGCTATCCCTGCTTTCGCAGCCATTCGCGCCAGTGGCCGTTACGGAGTAAGTCCCGGCGGCAGAAACAAGGAAGGAAGTGCCAGTAGAACCATCCTGCCATACAAGACCGATACTTGATCCCGCTGGATCAAGAGTGAGTTGAGTAAGTGGACAAAGCACTGTATCGCTACCCAGTGAAATGAGAGGCAGCGGAAGCTCGGTCACAACTATCGTGTCCTGCACTTCGCAATGACCGATCATGACGTTCACCGCATACACATCAGCCGTATGGACGGACAGCGTGTCCGTGGTCGCACCTTGGTTCCACAGATATCCGCTGGCGCCGGGTAAGGCCGCATCCAGCAGCAATTGCCCTCCGGTGCAGATCGCCGTGTCATTGCCGAGATCGAGAGTTGGCAGGACGGCGAGATCGACCATGATGCTGTCCGTGGCGGTGCATCCGGAGCTATCGGTCACGGTAATGGCTCTTATGCCTGCGGAATTCAATGTTAGGGTGGGGCCGGTGGAACCATCGTTCCAAGCATAACTGACACCCGGAGTTGACGCGTCAAGGAGGATCGCGCCCCCTGGGCAGAGTGTGGTGTCGCTACCAAGGTCCACCACTGGTGCCGCCAACGCGGTGACTTCCACCGAATCTGTCGCCGAGCATCCATTGAGCGTGACCGCTACCGACCAAGTGCCCGGTCCGACGACCAGCGTTGGGGAGACCGCACCGGTGTTCCACATGTAGCTGGCACCGGGAAGTGTAGCATCCAAGGTGTCCTGCTCACCGGGGCAGAGCGTCGAGGCAGGGCCGAGGGAGAAAACGGGAAGTGGTATTTGCGTCACGGTGATCGAATCACGCTCTGCGCAACCAAAAGGTCCGGCATCGACCCAATAGATGCCCGGGGCAGAGACCAGAATGGAATCGCTGGTCGCACCGGTGCTCCACGTATAAGTTGCTCCTGTCAGCGAAACGCCAAGACCGATCTGAGCGCCGGTGCAGAAGCCGGTGTCGGGTCCGAGATCTACGGAAGGAAGTACGAAATTGGAGAGCTGCACCGTATCCGTTGCCGAGCAGCCACTTACAGTGACCCTAACCGCATAGCTTCCTGGGGAAGAAACGCTGATGGTTGAAGTCGATGACCCCGTGCTCCACAGGTAGCTAGCGCCCGGTGTCACCGCGCTGAAAGTCACAGATGTGCCCGGACAAACGAGTGTGTCCGCTCCCAGGTCCACAGCTGGTATTGGGTACACTACCACATGGATGGCATCCGATGCGGAACAGCTCGAGACGGTAGTTGTGACCGAATAGAGACCGGTACCATTTACCGGATATTGTGCGGAGGTGGAGCCGTCCTGCCAGAGGTAGCTGGCACCTGGCACGGTGGCATCCAATACGATACCTGCATTGGCGCATATGGATGTGTCATTGCCAAGTGAAACGATAGGAAGGGGCGTGAACGATACCAGAACAGAGTCCTTCGAGGAGCAACCGTTGAGCGATGAACTCACATAGTACAGTCCGGTCGTAGAGACTTGATAGGTCGGACCCGAGGAACCGTCCTGCCAAACATAGCTCGCGCCGGCCGCGGAGGCATCCAGGTCAAGGATAGAGCCCGCACAGAGTGTGGTGTCGTTCCCCAGATCAAGCGGAGGAGGTTGAACAGCGGTGAATTGGATCTGGTCCGAATTCGCGCATCCATTCACATTTACCACCACACTGTATATCCCGGCCATGTTCACATGCACTGTGGGTAACACGCTGCCATCGGACCACAGGTAGGTCGCGCCCGGCACTGTGGCGTTCAGGTCCACGGACTGGCCTGTGCACAATGGCTGGTCGGGTCCTAGGTTTACCGGCGGGGGCGGGATCACACTCACATGGATCGTATCACTGAGGTGTACCAAGGAGGCGATGCTGATATCATCCAGACCGAAGTCATCGCCGATGCCATCGCCGGACATCACCTGCAAGCAGGCGGTGACGCTGGTTTGCGTCGGACCTGCTGTCCAAGGCGCGGAGAAGGTCTGCCAAGGAGTGCCGTTGAATGCTGGCATGGTGCTCTCAGGACCCGTGGCCACTCCGTCCATGTGCCATTGCAGTCGGGCAGGGGTAGCATTGCTGAGTGTGCGTGCCTTATAGAGCAGGTTGTAGGTCTGGCCAGGGCAAACACTGATGGTCTGGCACCAGATATCCAACTGTCCGTTCGTATTGCTCAAATAGCCAGCATTCGCGATAAGGAAGTTGCCGGTGCCTGTGCCACTGAATTGTGGATGATAGAATGCTGCGTCGGTGCCGATGGTATAGGCCCCTTCGGTGGTGACACTGGTAGAGGAATAGGTGAATTCCGAGCTGAATCCGGTATTCCCACCGGTAAAATCCCCGTTCGTGACGAGATTGCCACTGGGATAGGTGACCTCGCACCAATAGTCGCCCGTTGTTGAAACGGTGATATTGGGCGTGGTGGCCCCGGTGCTCCACAGATGATTGGAATAGGCAGTTGGCCCTTGTAATACGACTGTTTGGCCTTGGCAGGCGGAGGTATCCGCACCCAGATATATAGAACATGACGGCTGTGCCCACGCCTGCATGCAGAATGACGAGAGGAGCAAAAGGCTGGCGAAAGGCCGCAGTATGTCAGTCGTTCCCACTTGAGGTTTTCTCCGTACAAAGGTCGCACCAACACTACTTGACAGCCCGAGAAGATCTTGGAACGTCAATGGGCTACAAGAACGTGATTGATACCCAGATAGCAGTGTTCCTCCACGTTGCCGAACTGTTGACCCAGCGATCCGCTGACAAGTTGGCTGCGGCTCCCGCTTTCCGGGTCGTGCACGATGGTGTTGAAGCAAAGTATTCCCCCGTCCATAGTGCATTTTCGAAGTCCGGCGATGAATGGCTCCTCATCCACACCCGGAGCTAGATCCAGTTCATGACAAAGATCCACTAGGACCAGGTCGAAGCGATCCATATTCCGCTCAACGAATTCGAGTGCATCGGAATGGATCAGTAACAACTCCTTGAACCGGTCAACTCGGAAGTGGTCGCGGGCAAGTCGCAGCATCTCCGGATCTCCTTCAACACCAGTGATCGGCGCGGAGAGCCCGATCTCCTGGCGGATAATGGTCGCAGCGCTTCCCGCACCGAAACCCAGGATCAAAATGCTTCCGGGTGGATCACGCCGCAAGTTCAACTCGCTCAGGCATTCCTGCCAAACAGCGTGTAGATTCCCATAGCTCTGGTTGGCGTGTCCGCTGTTCACCACCAAGTGACCGCTCTCCCACGTCAACTGCAACGGTCCGTATCTACCGGGGCCTTGCCATACCGGCATGGGCCACGCATAGCTCAGGAGACATTTCAACCATTGCATGCGGCAAAGATGCGCCATGGAGCGGGCCTATCTTCGCGCACGCCTGCCTTGGTCGTGGGCACCTTCGAAGCGCTTTGTTCGACCTCTCCGCCATCACCCGGTACAAGCTGCGCAAGCTGCTGAAGTACGGCTTGGTCACCACAGCCGTGGGTGCCGTGCTGATGCTATTCAGTGGCCAGCACCGCTTGTCATTCCTAGGGGCGTGGGCGATCCTAGGCGTCTGGACCGGTGTTTTGGAGGAGTTCCTCTTCGGAAGGGCTTTTCGATCGCTGGCCATCCCGCTGCAATTGCTGGGGAAGGCGCTTGCGGTAAACCTGTTCACCATCGCCTTCATCTTCCTTGCCCTCGCTGTTGATGTGGGTCATACTCTTCCCTTCGGTGATGATGCGGGAATGACGGTGGGAAGCATCATTGTCACCGGGTCATTCTTGCGATTGGCGTTGCAGGTGGTTGTGGTCACATCTGTGGCCATTCTGGTGGTGCAGGTGGAAGAACTCATGGGGCGACGCTACTTCCTGGGCTTTTTGTTGGGTTGGTACGACAAGCCGCGCGAGGTGGAACGAGTGATCCTTAGCATCGATCTGGTGGGCAGTTCAGGCCTGAATGAGAAAATGGGGGACATGCGGTACTTCCGTTTCCTTAACATCACGCATTCGTTGATGACCGATGCCGTGCTCCGCGATGATGCGGAGATCCATAAATACGTCGGCGATGAGGTGATCTTCACTTGGAGTATGCGCAGCGGCACGCGCAACCTCAATTGCTTGGACCTCTTCTTCGATATCCAGGAACGGTTGCGTTCACACGAAAAGGAATTCCTTCGGGATTTTGGCGCGATACCGCAGTTCCGCGCCGGACTGCATGGAGGGCGTGTGATATCCGCACAGGTGGGACACATCAAGCGCGCGATCGACCTCAGCGGTGATGTGATGAATACTACACGGCGGGTGCTTGACCTGTGCAAGGACCTCAAGGCGGACCTGTTGATCACGGATGATCTTCTGCAGCGGATGCCCGAGGCGGGGAAACGATTCTCCTTCAGTGAGGATATCCTGTTGCGGATCAAGGGAGGTAAGCGCCAGATGGTCGTTCACGAAGTGCAACGGACCGTGAAATTCGAATAGGTGGATCGTATCTTGCCCTGATGTTGAGGACCCGTTCCACCTTCTTACCCGTGCTACTGGCTCTGGGTACTTGTGTGCATGCCCAAAGCCCTGTGCCCTTGGTGACCGCCTACGGTCGTACAGTCGTTTTTCTCGATGGTTCTTTCTCGGACCTGGATCCCCGGAAACCCCAAGCGGTATTTCGCTGCGGGGATCGGTTGGCATACCTCCCCGATGCACGGGATCTGAAGATGTTCGCTAACGGTAATGTGACCGAACTGCAGGACGGCGCGCCTGTCCAAGTGGAGACCTCCAGGCATATGCTCGCATGGAGGACCGGGCCAGCACTGCGCATTCCATCCGCTGATGGGGCGAAGACGATCTGCCGGAATGTGGACAGCTTCACGGTGTCCGACAGCTTGATCGCTTTCCACGACGACCAGCAACAGAACCTCGTGGTATACTGGAACGGCCAGGCGATACCGATCGCGGATGTGATGATGACCAGCGAGGACGTGGTGTGGAAGAGCGGCTCGAATACCTTGCTCCTCTATGACCTAGGGCGGCAACAGGTGCTGATGTTCTACCGCGGTCGGATCACCCGGCTCTGCGACGGAGAAGACACTTCCCGCTCCGTGCCCGGTGGCGATGTGGTCGCCTACATGGACCAGTATGATGATACCTTCCATGTGTTCGACAAAGGCCAGGTCTTCGA
>JBEPUG010000169.1:0-7033 GCA_041691695.1 Flavobacteriales bacterium | reverse complement strand
GGCGGCAACCAATACTCCGGGTTCCGGCGGTGGTTCCGTCCTGGGATGACTATCTCCAACAGCAGCAATGTGGGATGGATCGGGCTGAAGAATGAAGGGGGGACATCAACCACCTCACCTTGGCTTGGGCGGACAATAACATGACCGATGGACCAGACCTGTTCAAGATCATCTTCTTGGCCAACCCCGGGTGGTCTGGTCCATGGAGCAACGCGGCTTGAGAACCTGATGAAATGTTATTAACAGAAGTTTGCAGCTTTGAAAATGCTCTTACCTTCATCACCATGAAAGCCCAACATCAATATGTTTTGGTCTTCATTGAGCAAGTGCACGGTGCGCGTCGCCAGTCGCCAGTCGCCAGTCGCCAGTCGCCAGTCGCCAGTCGCCAGTCCAATTTGGACCCGACAAGATAGCTCTAGCCTACCATGCCATAACGAAAAAGCCCCCAGTGCTATAAACACCGAGGGCCGGATCTCCAGTCCCACGAGCACGCGAATGAACATGAAACAGAAGTGACAAAGGTAAGGGGAAGGCCGAAGTGAAGTAAGCCTCGCCACCGCAGCCAACCGGACCACACCTTGGCATGCCCCCGCCACAGCCGCGAGGTAAGAGGGCATTGGAACAAGCGGCTTTTCGACCGGACTGATGCTTCGTGCATCACGAACGAACAACGAACGAATGCTTCCTTCTTCAGTGAACGGTGAACGGTGTGCTGCATTCATGGCAGCATGCTGTTCGCTGTTCATTTTGGCCCTTCGCTGTGAAGCGCAGAACCTAGTGCCCAACCCCAGTTTTGAGCAAGTAGACAGTTGCCCGTATTATCCCTATTACTACGGTTTTCAAGAAAGTTCGAAACCGACCTATTGGGAGAAATGGCTTAACAGTCCTGATTACTTCAACGCCTGCGAGGGTTCCGGAGATACACTGCCTGGTGTTCCTGAGAATGAATTTGGCCATCAGGAGCCGTTTAATGGCAGTGCTTACATTGGTATGTGGGTATATGGCGACGCTGGCGGTCCCTATCGGGAATATGTTGGCGTGCAATTGCTGGAGCCTTTGAAAGTAGACAGTACCTATAACCTGAGCTTCTATGCAAATGCTGCTGAAGGGACAACCCTTCAGGCGTTGTATATGGCAAGCAACAACTTGGGCCTGTTGTTCACCATGCATCCCAATATCTGGGAAGACACATTTGGCCCCGCGTTTCCGCCAAGAAACTATGCCAGTCTAAATTCGGATCAGGTGATCTCCGATACGGTGAATTGGGTATTGGTGAGTGGAACGTTCACCGCGGACAGTGCCTACCAATATCTGGTTATTGGCAATTTCTTCGATAACGTGAACACGGATACCATTCACCAGAATGCTGTGCCTTCAGCGGGCGCCTATTGCTACGTGGATGCGGTATGTGTGACGGCCTCTACTGGAGGTTGTGACTTCGGCACTTCCATCGACGAGGGCGCACAATCGGCTACGGGACGCTTATATCCCAATCCCGCTTTCAACACTGTGGAATTATCGGGCATGGGAACATGCAACGGTATATGGAAAGCTTGGGACGCCGTCGGCAGATTTGTACAAGAAGGTAGGATGTGCGCTGGCCGTGCCAGTATTGATGTGAGCAAATGGGATGCTGGCAACTATGTGATCTCCACTGAGGGTAAGGGAAGAAGCTTCGTTCGTTTGATTGTTCTGCATTGAGGTGACCGTACAGTCTTCAATTATCTGAAGACCATGAGAGTTTTAAGAACAATGGCATTGGGTGGACTCCTTTGGATGTCAACGTCTATTCAAGCGCAGAATTGGCTTACCTCAGGTAATCCAGTCTCTGGCGCATTCTACCTAGGGGCGAATGGAAGCAGCACCGTCCCTTTACTACTCAAAACAGTGGCGAACCAGCCTATCGACCTCTGGACGGGCAATACCTTCCGGATGCGACTCAACCAGAGGATCACCTATCCTACGCTGAACGGCTTTTCCGGCATTCCGGCGGACGGCTTCGCACTGATATCACCCACCAGCAACGTGTTGTCCAATGTGCCATATGGCCCATTCAGTCGCCTGCACTTGGCTGATGGGACCTTGGACGGGGAATACTTCGGCTATCGCCCTTGGCAGCGCAATGGCATCACCTTCACCGGCAACGACGACCAAGGGTACATCGGTGAGAAGTATGGGTCACGGATGTGACGGACATGGTGATCCAATGGAGCGACAACCCAGGCTTCACCAAGGCGGATCGCATGCGGTTCATCTTCACCTCCAGCTATACAGGCGCCAGTACAGGCATGAATACCTTGGAAGGGCTGGAGGCCATGCGCATGTGGCCGACTTATACGGCTGGGGTGAACATCGGGCTTGGCGATTTCAGCGCCGCAGCTACCGACCCGCAAGAGCGACTTGATATCCTTACCTGTCGTGTGCGCATCCGCCGATTGCCAACGGACCCGGAAGATGCCACGCT
This sequence comes from Flavobacteriales bacterium, assembly GCA_041691695.1. GTDB lineage: Bacteria > Bacteroidota > Bacteroidia > Flavobacteriales_F > PHOS-HE28 > PHOS-HE28. The sequence goes on along the minus strand of JBEPUG010000169.1, from coordinate 4,569 downwards.
GAACAAGTTCATGGTGGTGGACAATGACGGTGTGGTACACTGGCGCAATTTGGGCAACAGTGATTGTGAATGGACCCTTCAGGGAACTCTCGGCAGTAACAGTAATCTGTCCACGGCTTACCTGCTCAACACCGGATGCCCGCAGATGGACAAGGGTGTGGGCATCGGGATCCAGATCCCCAAGGCCAAACTGGATGTGCTTCATAATGATTTTACAGGTGGTCTCGACCCGATGGCCATTCAAGGCTCGGTCACACCCAACGACCCGGATGTGACCTTCCTTGGTGTTCTCGGATTGAGCGAAGTACAAGGCAATTCGACCACCGTGGGTTATGAAAGCTTTGGGGTCTATGGCCGGGCAAAAAATTCACGGACGATGCACGGCGTCGAAGGCCAGGCTATGATGGCCGACGACCAAGTAGGCACTGAAGCAATAGGCGTCTATGGAAAAGCAACCGCCAACACGCAAGCCTCATATGGTTTCGCGGTCGGGGTGTATGGTACAGTCTCCACTCCGGTTACTACGAATGCCTGGGCTGGATACTTCCAAGGCCCGGTGCAGATCACTGGGAGTCTCTACCACGGTTCCAGTTTCATTTTTTCGGATGAGTCGTTGAAGACGAATGTTCAGGACCTCCCGAATATGGCCGATCAATTGGCGGCTTTGGCACCGCGCAGCTATAGCTTCACCCCCGAGGCTCAGCAACGTCTCATGTTGCCCAGCGGAGAGCAGTTCGGCCTGATCGCCCAGGATGTGGAGAATGTACTTCCACAAGTTGTATCTTCCACGCACGTGCCCGCAGTGTTGGACAGCTTGGGCAATGAAGTTGCGCCAGCCTTGGACCTTAAGGCGGTGAACTATGTCGCCCTGATCCCCTTGCTGATAGCAGGATACCAACAGCAACAGGCCACCATTGCCCAATTGCAGAACCAGATCAACCAATGCTGCGCTTCACAAGGTAGTAGCATGGCCCCGCAAGGCGAAGGCAACACCAAGAGCGCTTCGCAGAATGAAGGCGACGTGCAAGAGGAACGTTTGCTTGTGCAGCCCAATCCATTCACGGACCACACCACGCTGCAGTACTACGTGCCCAAGACCGGCAAGGTGAGCTTGCAAGTCAGCAGCAGTGACGGCCGCACATTGGGAACCCTCCTTGAGGAACAGGCCGATGCGGGTGCATACAGCTATGAGTGGAACACCACCCAATTATCCCCAGGCACCTACTTCTGCGCGTTGGTAGTGGATGGCAATGTGGTGGTGAAGCGCGCAGTGAAAGTTGCGCGTTGAATATATTGAAAGGAAAAGCGGACGCCTCGGTATTTACAGGGCGTCCGCTTTTTGATCAAGCAGGGTCCAACACCTGGCGGATCATCCCGCAGGCATCGCATTGCCCGCTTTCCGCGTCTACCATTCCGGTAGCTGATTACATTGTCCTTGATATTCTTCATCCCCACCACCTGAATTTGGGCTATTCGATGCCGTGTCGCCTAACCGTTCGCCTCGCCGCACTTTTCGCGATCACCGCTTGCGCATGGGCCGCTGGTCCAGCCTTGAAAGCACAGCCCTATTGGGCCGAGGACATCGGAGGCGCAGGCAACGATTTCACGGCGGATGTGAAGACCGACTTATCGGGCGACATCTACGTCACCGGTGAGTTCAGCGGCAACATCACCTTTCTGGGGCAAACCTTATCGAGCGCCGGTGGCTTGGACCTCTTCGTAGCGAAACTCCATTCCGACGGCACCTTGGCATGGGCGGCACGCGGCGGCGGCACGGGCATTGATCGCGGAGTGAAGATCGCGGTGGGCGCCAACGGCACAGTAGCTGTGGCCGGGCTCTTCAGCGGCTCCGCCACCTTCTTCGGAACAGCATTGACATCGGCTGGCGGCACACCGGACATGATGGTGGCCGTGCTGAACGCCACCACGGGCGCGGCCGTCTGGGTGGCTCAGGGTGGCGGATCGACCGGCACGGACCGGCCCTATGGCGTGAGCATGGCCGCGGATGGCAGCGTGGCCATCGTCGGTGAATTCATCGGCACCGCGCAATGGGGCACGCAATCGATGACCAGCACGCTCAATGGTTCAGGCGTGTCCACCACGGATGCCTTCATCGTGGATTATTCCTCCACCGGTGCGGTGACCTGGGTTCAGCAGGGCGCTGCGCCCGCTGATGTCCGCGCGATCGATGTTGTGCATGATGCGACGGGCAACGTCTATGTCACAGGACAGTTCAGCGATGCGATCACTTTCGACCTGCCCCATGCGAACACCTTGCAGAACGCCACCTTCCTCGTGAAGCTCGACCCAAGTGGCACCGAGCTATGGTTCCGGCGTCTCGGTGGCGCAACGTTCAACTATGTGCGGGACATGCTCATCACGTCGAGCGGGCAGTTGATGTTGGCGGGTGACCTGCAGGGCAACATGGTCTTCTTCGGCACCAGCAACACCACGGTGACCTCCACCTCGGCTTACGCCTATTACCTGTTGAAGGTGGATGGCAGCGGATCACTGGTAGGCAGTTCCACACTGGGTTCCGGCTCCTCGGTGCACGTGGGAGGCATCGACATGCGCAACGATACAGTGAACGTCGTCGGTAGCTTCAACTGCCGATTCTCCGGGCTCGGCGACCACTACAACGGGCAAGGACTTTTCATCGCGGTGGGGGATGAGGACCTCTTCGTGGCGCGGCACCGCTTTAGCGATCTCGCGCTCACTGATGGCCAACAATTCGGCGGACGTGCAGGCAAGACCCCCGGCCAGGTGGCCACACTGCCGGACGGATCCGTGATCTTCTGCGGATCGTACGAGAATGACCTGTTCTTTCCCAGCGATCCAACGGTAGCCTTCTCCGCCGATCTCCCCGGCTCCGGGTTCGCTGGCCAGCAGGTGACCGCACCACACTGTGGTGATGCTTCTGCTGGCTCCTACGCCGGCAACCTCAGCGCTGGTGCGAACGATGGCTTCGTGGCACGCGGCTATGTGAAGGGGCGTTCGCCTTACGACTTCTGGAACCGCGCGGACAACGATTGCCTCTTCGGTACAGGAGGCCTCTGCATCTCGCTCCAATATGGGAGTACGTGCTTGGATACCATCACGAACTGTGGCCCAGCACTCCTGACAGTGCGGCCGCGGTACTCCTGGTCGTCGATACCGGGCACCCACTATCTCGGGCCACCTTTCACCGTCCATTGGTCTACCGGCACCAATAGCTTGAATGTGCAGGCCAATACGACGGGATGGATCCATGTGGACCTCACGACGGCGAATGGCTGCATGGTGCTGCACGATTCGATATATGCGAACATTCTGCCGCTGCCTGCGGTGCCTTTGGTCTCCGATGATGTGCCGGTGAACATCAACAGCTCCAGTCCGGTGCGTATCGACCTGTGCGAGCCGGACAGCGTGTGGCTTTGGGGAAACACGCCCGCTGGTGTGACGCACTATTGGGTGGCGTTGAATTCGAACGATACCACCTTCTCGGATTCCCTTCATGTTGGAGTGTCCGGCGGCTACCGCTACATCTTGGAGAATCCGAATGGGTGCACGCGTGGGGCCACGGTCCTGGTGAACATCGCGCCAGTGATACCCATGCCGGACCTGAACCTGATCCTCAGACTGAGCTTCCCGCAGGACACCGGCCACATCGACAGCGTCAACCTATGTGCTACCGAACCGTTACAGTTCGTCGATTCCACTTTCTGGTTCGTGAACGGCGATTCCGCAGCCTTCCCCGATGGTCTGGTCCTGATGACGCGTGTTGAGCCGGGTGGTTGGATCGTTCCACCGGACCCAGGCCCGCAAAATGGCCAGCAAGGAGTTGACAGCAGTGGATGGAAGGTCATCGTCTTTGATGCCTTGGTGACAAATGCGCCCTGCGGCGTGGACACGCTCTTCTTCACGGTCACCGATTCGGTCCATGTCAACCTTTGGCCAGCGATACCCATAGCTGTGACCATCACCGGGGCGACGCTGATGTGCCCGGACGATTCCCTGCTGTTGCAGGCCACCTGCACCGCCTGCGACACCATCAGTTGGTCGGGACCGCATATCCTTGAACAAAATGGAAATGACGTTTGGGTCAGCGGTGGTGGGCTATATCAGGCGGTCGCCATGGCCACCGACACCCATGGCTGCTACTTCTCCGCCATCGCTCAACATATGGTGACCGTGTTGCAGGCACCCGTGCTGGGGCTGAACCCTTCGGACGGGATACTCTGTCCGGGCGGCGATGCGACGATCACCTCCAGCGTCACCGGCACAGCCTACGTTTGGTATGGCCCGAGTGGACAGCTCCCTGATACCGGGTCCAATATCACCACCAATGTGCCGGGTGAGTACTATATGATCCTCAGCACCTCCTTGGGCTGCGATTTCGTAAGCGACCAAGTGGCGTTGACGATCTATGCGACCCCGTACCTCAATGTGGCGCCACAGGCCATTCTTTGCGCGGGCCAAGGCCCGGTGACCATCCAAGTGGTGACCGCAGCGGTGGGAGGTGTTCAGTGGAGCGCTCCACTTTCCGGGACCGGTCTTTCGCAGTCGATCACCTCGCCTGGAACATATCAT
>JBEPUG010000168.1:0-7066 GCA_041691695.1 Flavobacteriales bacterium | reverse complement strand
ATAGTGCTCTAGCGCTAAAGCGCCACTCAGGGCACATACAACTTCAGCCCGGCGAGCACTTCGCCATGCCGCCCGATCAGTCGCGCGAGCAAAACGCCTTGCGGCAGGTCCGGCGAGGGTATCACGCCATCGTTTCGCCACGGAAGGATGCGCAGGGAACGACCGAGCACATCACTGATGACCACTTGCGCCACATTCCTCGGCGCGGCGCTGAAGTGCAGCGAACCATCCGCGGCCTGATAAACACGCAGCGTTTCCTGTGGTGCCAGCTCGGCCACGCCCACATCCAAGGCCACGCCGCAGGAGTCCTCTTCCTCGGGAGCGATGAAGCGCGCCACATGGTTCACCGGTTGGCCGTCCGCCTCGATCCCGCAGGCAACGAACAAGGTGTCGTGGTAGAAGGAGATCGCGTTCACCAGATCCTCGGCGAACGTTCCTCCCACTGAGCACCAGCGATGGCCATCCCATTTCGCCGTGCGGTGGGCCGGCACATGCCCTGCAAAATCGAAGCCGCCCCCCACATAGAGGTAGCCATTGTGGACTTGCATGTCCCATACCGTGATCAGATATTGATAGCCATCGGTCTCGTCCTGCACGCCATTCCCCACCGCATGCCAAGCGCTACCATCCCAACGCATGATGGCATGGCCGGGATTGCCGGCGTTGATATCGATGAGGCCTCCCATATACAATTGATCTTGATAGACGGCCAATATCCCCGGACCGCTGAAGCCGCCCAGCACACCATAAGGCCCGACAGGCGACCACGAGGTGCCGTCATATTGCATCACGTCCTTGTAGGGAAGTCCTTGTCCAGTGAAGCGGATCGATCCGCACACCACTAAATGACCTTGGAATATGATTGCATCTAAAATATATGGGTCGGTGTTGCCCATGTTTCCTACCGGCATCCACGCCCCCCCTACTCGCTTGGCAAGCCCGTTGCACAATTGTCCATCGGCGTGAATGAAACCTCCCATGGCATACAGCGTGCCGTCGAGCACCCGCAAGCGCGCGACACCTTCGTCTAAGTTGCCATAGGGATGCCAAGTGCTGCCATCGAAATAGGCGATATAGGTAACCGGAACGCCCCCTGCGAGAATGAAATCCCCGCCCACGATCAGGGTATCATGGTAGATGACGGCGGAATAGACATCATTGTCAAACGGAGCGGAGATCGCCCATTGACCTTGGTGATACATGCAGAAATTCTCGGAGGCCGAATCAGTCTGAAAATTATTCGTGATTATTCCGAGCACATAGAGCGCGTCATTTACCGTGTCTGTGTATAGCTGTGTTAGGTTACCGAGGCCGCCGGAAGGCACGGGAAAACCGGCATCCCCCCACCACTGAGACTTTGCTTGTGTGCTGAGCAATACACCGAAGGAGAGGAGGATCAAGTAGCGTCTCATCATTGGCTGATCACTTGGCATTTGACAGGTGAATATACTCATGTGTTCCATGACCCTTCATGATCGCTGAACCGATCGGCGTTCGATGGAGAGCGTTGCGCACGTTCAACTTCATTGAGCTTTCATGGACCTCGTCCTGCTGTCCGTAACTTTCCGGACAATTCCGCGCATCTCGCATCGTTTGAGGACCGCTGAGTTCCCTGCTTTCCATGGCCTCCGATTACGACCTGCTCATCGCCAAGCTGGATGGCTTCATCCGCAAGTTCTACAAGGACCGGCTGATCCGCGGGGTCTTGTATACGGTCGGCCTGCTCGTGCTGCTCTTCCTCGCCGCCTCGTTCAGCGAGTACTTCGGCCGTTTCGGTACCGGCGTGCGCACGGCGCTCTTCTGGATCGTCCTGCTCACGGCCGTCGTCGTCTTGGTCCGCTTCATCGCCGTGCCTGTAGTAAAACTCTTCCGGCTCGGTCCCGTGATCACGCACGCGGAGGCTGCGGACATCATCGGCCAGCATTTTCCGCAGGTACGCGACAAGCTGCTGAACACGCTGCAACTGCGCGGGCAAGAGACAGAGGATCCGCAACGCCGCGCGCTCATCGAGGCCAGTGTGGCACAGCGAAGTCGGGAACTTTCTCCGGTTCCCTTCAGCACCGCGATCGACCTTTCGCGCAACCGCCGCTACCTGCGCTATGCCCTGCCACCACTGGGCGTGCTGATCGTCCTGCTGTTCGCCGCGCCCAGTCTCATTACCGGCCCCACGAAGCGCCTGATGGAGCATGGCACCGAGTTCCTTCCTGAAGCGCCGTTCCAATTCATCGTGCAGAACAAGTCCCTTGTTGTTCCGGAGAATGAGGACTTCGACCTGACCGTGGAGATGCGCGGTTCCGCTATACCGCAGCAGGTGTTCCTGGAACTCGAGGGGCAACGCATACCGTTGGTGCGTCAGGACGCGGCGCACTTCACCCACCGCTTCCGCAACGTGCAGGTGCCGATGGCTTTCCGCTTGGGCGCGGATGGCTTCCACAGCAGGCCGATGCGCTTGGAGACCGAAGCCAATCCGATGCTGCTGGGCCTTACCGTGGCGCTGGAATATCCGCCTTACTTGGGCATGAAGGACCAAGTGACGAACAACTCCGGGGACATCAGCGTGCCCGTGGGTACCCGCGTGACGTGGACCGCCAAAACGCGCAGCGCCGATAAGCTCGCGCTCGCCTTCGACGACACCACGTACAACCTCCTTCCCGCACACCCGGGCGACCAGACCTTCACCGCCAGCAGGCGTTTCCTGAAGGGTTCCACCTCCGCCATCACACCCGGCAACGGCGCATTGGAAGCACAGGCGCCAGCGCGCTATCGGGTCGATGTGGTGCCCGACCTCTACCCCACTATCGTCGTGGAACAGAAAGCTGACAGCACTTCTCCACGGCGTCTCTACTTCAAAGGCGACATCGGCGATGATCACGGCTTCAATAGACTCGCCTTTCACTACCGCTTTACCACCGGAGGCGACAGCGTGGCTGCGGACAAGCGCGAATTGACCAAAGACATTCGCATCCCGCTGAACAATACGCGCCAGAGCTTCTTCGACATGGAAGACCTCGGCGATCTGCACATGCTGCCCGGCGATCGCTTGGAATACTGGTTCGAGGTGTGGGACAACGATGGCGTACACGGACCGAAGAGCGCGCGCAACACCACGCAGACCTTTGCCGCGCCCACGTTGCAGGAGTTGGCGGAGAAACAGGACAAGCAAGGCTCGGCGATCAAGGACGACCTGAAGGAAAGCATCAAGCAGGCGCAGGACCTGCAGCGCGACCTGGACAAGATGCGGCGCGACATGCAGGACAAGAAGCAGCCCGACTGGCAGGACAAGCAGAAGATGCAGAACATCCTGGACCGGCAGAAGCAGCTGGAACAGCGCATCGACAAGGCGACCGACCAGCTAAAGCAGAGCCAGCAGGAACAGCAAAGCTTCAAGGAATCCGACCAGCGCATCATGCAGAAGCAGCAGCAGGTGCAAGAGCTTTTTGAGAACGTGCTCAGCGAGCAAATGAAGGAGCTCTACAAGCAGGTGCAGGACATGCTGGAGAAGATCGATAAGGACCAACTCCAAGAGAAAGTTCAGGACATGAAACTGAACCAGGCGGACGTCGAGAAGGAATTGGACCGCGCCTTGGAACAGTTCAAGCAAATGGAGGTGGAGCAGAAGGCCGCGGACATCGCCGATCAGCTGGACAAACTCGCGCAGGACCAGAAGAAACTCAGTGACCAGACCGCGGATAAGAAGGCCGACCAAGCGGACCTCAAGCAGAAACAGGACTCTTTGAACAAGGCCTTCAAGGACGTGCGCAACCAGTTGGACACGCTGGCCAAGAAGAATCAGGCTTTGGAGAACCCGATGAAGCTGCCCAAGACCGACGATCAGCAGGAAGCGATCCAAAAGGAGCAGGAGAACAGCAGCCAACAGTTGGACAACAAGCAGAACAAGAAGGCCAGCGACAGCCAGCAGAAGGCCGGGGAGCAGATGCAGCAACTCTCCTCCGACATGCGCAACGCCATGCAGCAGGATGATCAGCAGCAGGCAGAGATCGACATGGACGCCCTGCGACAGCTCTTGGAGAACATCGTGCAACTGAGCTTCGATCAGGAAGCCAACATGAACGACCTGGAGGCAACTGCGGCGCGCGATCCGCACTTGTTGGACATCGGTCGTCAGCAGAAAAAACTCCGCGATGATGCACGCATGGTGCAGGATTCACTCTTCGCGCTCAGCAAGCGTGTGCCTCAACTCAAGGCCATGGTGAACCGGGAGATGGGGCTGGTGAATGACAACATGGACCAAGCACTTGACCATTTGGCCCAAGCTCGTTCCGATGAGCGTGAGCGCCCCGTGGCAGCGGACCATCAACAACGCGCGATGACCTCGCTGAACAACTTGGCCCTGATGCTGGATGAGGCACTGCAGCAGATGCAACAGCAACAAGCCAACCAGAGCGGCAAACCCGGCAGTGGCTCCTGCAGCAAGCCAGGCGGCACAGGCTCCAAGAGCGGCGATAGCAAGAAGATGCAGAAGATGCGGGCGCAGCAAGAGGCGCTCTCCAAGCAACTGGAGGCCATGCGAAAAGCTTTGCAAGAGGGAAAGAACAAAGGACCCAAACCGGGCGACAAGAATCCGGGGGGCTCAGGACCGGGAATGAGCCAGCAACTCGCGCAACTCGCCGCCCAGCAGGCCGCGTTGAGGCAAGAGATGCAGCGCATCGCGCAGGACCTGAATCAGGATGGCAGCGGCGCGGGCAACGGGCTGCAGAAACTTGCCCAGCAGATGGAACAGAACGAGAAGGATATCGTTAACAGGAACATCACGCAGGAATCCATCAAGCGCCAACAGGACATCATGACGCGCATGCTGGAAGCCGAGAAGGCCGAGCGTGAACGCGAGCTGGATCCCAAACGGGAAAGCTCCGAGGGTAAGGACATCGATCATCCCGATCCTGCCCGTTACTTTGACTATCAACAAGACAAGATGCGCGAGGCGGAACTACTGCGCACAGTGCCTCCGGGACTGAAGCCCTACTATAAGGGTCGAGTGGACCGGTATTTCGATACTTTTGACCGACCCTGAAGAATGCAAATGGGAATACTGACCGAGGACGTGCATTACACGCAGCGTATTGATTTTCCCGCCAAAGCGGAGAACATCGCATTGGCCGAGAAGCTGATCGACGAGGCCTGTGCCCGCTACAAGGTCCCCGAATCTTTGTATGGTAACATCCTCATCGCGCTCACCGAAGCGGTGAACAACGCCATCCATCATGGGAACGCTTTAGATGCTTCCAAGAAGGTGGTGCTGGGCTATGAAGTGGAGGAAGACAAGATCGTCTTCACCGTCGGTGATGAGGGACCTGGATTCGATCACGAGCACCTCCCCGACCCTACCGATCCTCAGAACATAGAGAAGCCACACGGTCGCGGCGTGTTCCTGATGCGAGCACTGTCGGATTCGGTGGCCTTCAGTGACAACGGCGCTACCGTCGAACTCACCTTCAGCTTGGCACCTGCCACGGAGTGATGCCCTTCAGCGGCCACATCGCTTTCAAGGCCGTCGACATCCCTGACGCTTTCCGACAGCGCGAGCGTTTGCGCAAATGGTTGCATGGCGTAGCCCGGGACCATGGCCACTCCATCGGCGAGGTCACCTTCGTGCTCATGGACGACAAAGCGCTGCTTGATTATAACAAGCGCTACTTGCAGCACGACGAGTTCACCGACGTCATCACCTTCGACCTGCAGACCGGCACCGGTGTTTCGGGGGACATCCTCATCAGCTACGAGCGCGTGAAGGAAAATGCGAAGACCTTCGCGGTGAGCGCCCAGAGTGAACTGCACCGCGTGATGGTCCATGGCCTACTTCACCTACTAGGGCATACGGACAAGACCAAGGCGCAACGCGAGGCGATGCGGGCAGAAGAAAACAAGTACTTGGCAAAGCTTCGCTGATCACGGATCAGACCCCTAGGCCCCCCATCAGGTCTGCGAACTTGCAGACCGCTCCAGCCATAGCGGCATAACCGGAATGGGTCATCGCTTTCAGTATATTTTTGCGGCGGAACCACCAGACGTCCTTTAGGAACAGGGAGAAGTTCCGTCCATTCAGCAGGTCGAACGCAATGGACATTGTCGGCTCCAACGATTTCGCCGTGTGCCAGATCCCGAACGGAATGAAGAGCGTCTCTCCCGGGCCAACGGTAAAGCGGATCGGAGTGGCGTTGCGATAGAGAGGGAACTTCTCGTAGTCCGGATCCTCGTGGTTCGTCACCAAGGATTTCCACGGATCGTTGGGATCCAGATAGAGGTACTTCTCCTGGCCGCGTGGCCACACGGTGAATTCCTTGTGACCATACAATTGGTTGATCCACGCGCTCAAGTGGTAATAGTCCAGATGGATGTAGGGGAATTGCCCTCCGGGCCCACCAATGAAGAGTTCGATAGCGCCGCCCCATTGACCCTTGCGGAACCAGGAGCTTTCCAACCAGTTCGGGGTCGCATAGTTCAATCCCAACGGCTTCAACATGGGCAATACCTCCGGCAACTGTGTCTCCACATGGTACTTGCACGGGTAAGGTACCGGGCGCGTGGTGTCCCTGCCTTCCACCAGATCGAGGATCTCGTTCATGGTGTATTCTGTGCCATCAACCACCGTACGGCGATCCGCAAAACGGGATCGGAACCAGTCCGGGGTGAAGGTGCCGTTCGCCTCCCATACCGAAGAAGCATCGGTGAAGACCAACGGAATGCCAGGGTTCCAGTGCTCCTTGATGAACCTGTCGTAGTTCATCTCGTGGATGGATGCCCGCTTGATCTCCATGGTGGTGGCTGTTTGGGAGCGTTGAACGTGCTAAGAAATACGATGTTGGGATCGGTCGACCCGCCTTGATCGACCGTGAAGTTCGGATGGATCCGGATACCGTGCAAATCCAAGGCACTCACTCGGGGAACGTGAGCGTGAAGCGCGTGCCCATGCCAAGTTCGCTTTCCACGTTCACGTGTACGCCGTGTGCGTTCAGAATACTTCGGGCAGAGGTGAGCCCTAAGCCCATACCTCCGCTGCGACCCGAATAAAAAGCCCTGAACAGGTGGGGGATGTTCTCCGGAGCGA
>JBEPUG010000167.1:0-7096 GCA_041691695.1 Flavobacteriales bacterium | reverse complement strand
TTCATGTACCAACCTGCGGCCTGATGGATGGTATACCCTTGACCCGGCATCAATCCGGCCTGCGCGGCGTATGCGTCATAGGCCGTAGGAGGCCGGTCTTCCTTCAGCAACCGTGGTATCAGTGAGGACGCGAGATACCGTGCGCTCACGCCTGGCACGGGGTGCACGTGCATGCGACAGATACCGTACAGTGAAAAGTGGGCGGCGAAAAGTTCGTTGCTGAAGAATAGCTGGCCCAAATGCATAACAGGGCCGGTCGCTTCGGGTTTTCTGGGAACGTTGGCGATGATCGGTACGGTGAAAGCACCTTGCAAGGATGGCTGCTCCACATTATCCGATCCCAGGTCCTGCAGACTGTATTCACGGATCTTTCCTGTGATGAACAAGGGAAGTGCACAGAGTCCGGCATAGACCAAAAGCTTTCCATAGGCCGGGCGGATCGAATTCACGAAGAAGACCAGGATGCCCAGCACCAGTCCCATGAAGAGTTCGTGCTTGTTGCCCAACAGCATCAAGTACATAGCGAAGACAAGCAACAGCAAGGGATAGGCATAACCTATCCAAGACGTCTGGGCCGATGCGAAATATCTGGGGTTCCCCGAAGTGAGGTACAAAGACCACCCCAATAGGATGCTGAACGCCCCCAACTCATTGCACAATGCATGGATGGTTGAACCGGCGAAATAAGTTGTCCGCGTGACGAGATAGATGGATTCCTGGTGTTCAATGGCCTGCATCATCAGCGGGCGCACGATCAAGAAGCTCACGATACCGGTTATCAGTGCGAGCAGCAGGAATACACGATGATCCAACAGCACCATCGGAGCGGATCGAGGAACAACCTTTTTCCGTCTGACCATAAGGAACACCCCGGCCAGCAAGGCGATGCTGAACAGCCCGTAACCCAGAAGAGCGATCATGTAGCAGCGATCCAATTCAAAGGGGAACATCTTCTCCATCAGATAGTAGTAGGCCAACCCGATCTTGTACCCTTTATAGCCGCTCATGGCGTCACCGATGAAGAACCAAGAGCCCAGGAAGGTCCAGAAATAGATGATGCACATCCCCATTAAGAAGGACCATTGCCGGGTCTTGCGCAGGATCAACATGGATCCCAAGCCGAGCACCACGGTAATGCCAAAGAGCAGGAGATAGGCGCTCATCGCGTGCGGTACCATGTGCAGTTCTTGAGCAGACCAGCTACGCGGCGGTCCAGCAGCTGGGATGTGTAGCCCTGCCGTATGAGGACCTCTCTTCCATTGGACCGTCGGCCATCCGCGATCACGGCAAGGATACCGTCGGCGAAAGACTTTGCCAGCTGCTCCACCAGTGCTCCCGGGTGGACACCTTTGATCCGTTGTGCCACATCGCCTACGTCATTGCTGACAACGGGCACATTACACGCCATCGCCTCTTTCACCATGGTCGGACTTCCTTCCGCATCGCTGCAGAGCAGGACCGCAGTGGAGGCGTTGATCAAGAGCGGCATATCGTCGGGCTTCACTTGGCCTTGCAAAAGCTCCAACCTCGCGTCGGGATCCACCCTTCCGACGATCGCCATCGCTTCCTGGGCAAGGTCCAACCTTTTGAGCTTCGGATTACCCGCGTTGAAGAGAATAATAGGCCCTGATGGCCATTGAAGACGCGAACGGCACTGCTCTCTGTCCATTGGCTGGAACCGGTCCGTATCGGTCCCGATGGGAATGACCTGGACATCCTCCCTTCGCCACCATAGACGCTTGCGTAATCCTTCGGAGACACAGATGATCCCCGTTGCTCCCAGCGCGGCCAATTGGGAAAACAACCTTCCGATATGATCCCTCCAATAGCCATCGGTCGGCGTTGGATTCAGGTCGCTTCCGTGAAACGTGATCGCAAGCGGGCAACGGACCGTGAGGAGCGTGAACAACGCTGTGACCGTGCCATAATGCACATGGACGACGTCCGGTCGGAAGCTCCGCTCGATCGCTTTGAGCTCTCCTCGCGCTTTCAGTAATCCGCCTAAAGAGGTCCGGGTGGAAAGCAGATAGGTCCGAACCGTGAACCCCTGCATCGCTCCGATCGCCTCTGCCTGTCTGTGAGAGAATGGCATCCCCGCAGCACCCGGACTACCCGGAATGACAACTAGCACACGCAGTACATGTTCTGATTCAGATCCCATTGAACGCAGGTCGAACCGCATCCAACCGATGCTTTTCCAAGTAAGCCAGGCCAAAAGCGCGAGCGGCGCCACCACGGTGGCCACCAAGGCCACGTACTGATAGGGCCAGACCCAGAGATAGCCGATAAGCCCCACCAGAAAGAGTCCGAACGCCGCCAGCAGATTGAAGGTGTTTCGTGGAGCAGTGTAGTAAGCGTCCAATATGCTTCGCAGTGAAACAAACACGCCCATGAAGATCGCACCGACGAAAATGATCCGGCAGGTGGTCTCCATCGCGGCACCGGTATCCCCGAGGTACCAGCGAAGCAATGGGGTTGCGACCACTTGGAAAACACCCACCATGACGATACCACTGATCAATGCCGTCCACGCGATGCGTTGCGTACGCCGCTCCAGCTCCGGCCAGCGCTTTTCGGCCAACATGCCGGAAGCCGCAGGCAACAGCAACAGGCTTATCGGTGAATAAGCGGAAGAGGCCAGATTAACCAACGTCAGTCCGAACGCCACCTGCGCTCCTGCAGCCAGACCACTCACGTGGCCCACCAGATAGACAGGAATGGTAAGCAAGCTGGCCAAGACCAGATCACCCGGGACCCGGGGAAGTCCGTATCGCAATAAGCGCGATCGTTCGCCTGCAGTGATCACCTTCTGCTGGGATAGGAGGACCGGCACCATGCCGATAGCGCTGAATGTGCACCACGCGATGCCCATGGACCAAAGGACATACGTCATGTTCGGTCCCCACCACATAGCGGCATTGGGAACCAAGGCCAGATTGACCACCTGAAGGATGTTCGCCTTTCCCATTTCCATGCTCCCTCGCCAATAACTGTATATCACGGAATGCATGAGCAAGCCGACCGTGAGTAGACCGATAGGCATGGTAAGGCCTGCATGGGAGGTATCCCCGAAAAAAAGCGTGGACAGGGATGTCGGCAACGCTGCACAGATCACCAACACCGCGATAGCGACCACGCTCAATGGTCTTACCACCGCGTGCAGAAGGCCCACTTGCTCCGGCTTGCTTCTGGCCATCGCCACGAAGCGCACCAGTGCTACACCCAAGCCGAAAAGCAAAACCGTCTGGAGGAAGGAAATGGTTCGACGGACGATAGCATACGGTTCGAATCCGGCATTGCCGAAATGCAAGGCGGCCAGCTTGTAGACGACGATGGTGCCCACTAAGACCGCGCCCTCAGCACCGTATGTTGCAAGATGCGTCCGATGCCCTGAGGAAATATGTGGCAGAGTGAACTTCATCTCAGCGCGCAGTGTCCACTGATCCGCTCCTGTGCAGACCTACCCCTCGCAGATACTCCAGCGTCTCGCGCGCATGTGCAGTTCCATCACCATCCAAGGGAAGCACCACCGCCTCGCCTTGGCGCCACCAGAGATGGTCGCGCACTGTTTCGTCGGAACAAATAATGCCAGCGGCGAAGAATGCGGCCACTTGGCTGAACAGCCCTCCCATCCATGGTCGGGCGATGCCGCGTACCGTGCTCCGATCAAGGTCGTCCCCCATGAAGGTGATCACCACCGGCACCGCGCTTACCAGCACGGTGAAGAGCGCCGCCACGGAACCAAAGTGCACATGCACCACGTCCGGACGCAGTTCTTGTAAACGCTTCTTCAATCGGTGGCGCGAGCGCAGCAGTTGCCGGGCCGAGGTGCGACTCTCCAAGTGGAATAGGGAAACACCAGCACCTTGTGCCGCGAACGATCGGGCCTGCGCCCGCGATGCGGAGAACGTCTCACCGGTCTCGCTATCGGGGATCACTACCAAAACATTCAGATCACTTTGGCCCCGGGCGGCAAGCCGAAGCAGTTCGCTGCGCACGTAACGCACATCGCGCCAGGTGGCCCAGCCGAGCCAGCACATCGCCAGGACCAGCACCACGCCCATGGTATACCAAGGTGTCGGCACAAGGAGGTGGACCGCGCATCCCAATAACAGGAGCAAGAAGGCGGCCGTGAGGTTGACCCCGTTGCGGGGAGTGTGGAAGTAGGCATCGAGCACACTGCGCATACCATTGAAGAAGGCGAAAGGCAATGCCCCAATGAAGATGATGCGGCTCATCGGCACATAAGCCGCTCCTGTGGGGCCGAGATAGATGCGCAGCAACGGTTCTGCGATGATCTCAAAGCCGATCATCAAGGCCGCGGATGCGGCAAGGATCACCCAGGTCATGCGGCGAATGCGCAGTTCCAATCCAGCATGGTCGTTCGCGGCCAACTGAGCCGCCGCAGCGGGGAGAAGCAACAATGCTACCGGGGAGAATACCGCAGCGGACAGGTTCAACAACGTCGCACCGAAGCTCACCTCACCACTGAGATCAAGTCCGTAGGTCCGCAGGGCGACGTAGCCGGGTACAGTAAGGAGCGCGCCCAAGGCGATGTCCCCTGGAACACGGGGCAATCCATAGCGCAGGAGTTCACTCCGCTCACGCCGCATCTTCTTTCCCCCGGGAGCGAGCAAAGCGGGCAACACCGCCAAAAATGGTGCAAGGGCCCAAGCCATGGCCGTGGCCCAAAGCACGGTAACCAGTTCCTTGAATAGAAGAAAGGAAGCACACGGCGCTATGGCCAGCACCATCAACTGCACCGCGTTGGCCGCCACCATGGACTTCTTCCCACGGAGGAAGCCGTATGCCGTACCGTGCAGACCGAGTCCTAAGGCCATCAACCCCAAGGGCGGTATCAGGTCCGCGTTGGCCTCCGTGCCGAAGATGGTCCACGCAATGGGCTTCGCGAAGATCACGGCTATGGCCACGATCAATCCACCTAATGGCAGCACCCAGTTCAACGCGCCGCGCAGGTAGCCGCGCTGTTGCATGGGGTCGCGACTCATCGATACGAATCGGGTCAGACCCACCATGGCGCCCATGATGACGATGGGAAAGACGAAGGAAACGGTCCGCCGGACGATCACATAAAGATCGAGGTCCTGTTTGCTCACCTGTGCCGCAAGGCGATAGGTGAGCACCATGCCCAGCATGGACAACGCCTCAGTGATGTAGGTCAGCACGCTGTCGCGCCCCTCGGGCGAGCGCAACAACTCCTTGATCCTTCCGGCCATGGTGGGCGAAAGTAGCGCAGGCCGAAGGTCCTTTTTCGAGGCTTTCATCAGCCTCCCTTGCCGTTCATCCGGAAACCCTTCTTTGCGATAGCCACCGCGCTACTTTAGCGGCAAGAACGGCACATGATGGATCTTTTTCAGTGGCATTGGTGGGCAGGCTTGGCCCTGTTGATGATGATCGCAGAGATCTTCATCCCGGGCTTCTTCCTGTTCTGCATCGGCATCGGCTGCGTCGCCGCCAGCCTTGCGGCAGCCATCGGTTTCGGCCCCGCCGTACAGCTGCTCGCCTTCTCCGCCTTCGCCCTCCTCGCCTTTTTCACGGTGCGCCCCATACTGATGAAGCGCTTCTGGAAAAAAGGGGATGTGCGCACCAATGCGGATGCCCTTCCCGGCCAACGCGGCCGTGTCAGCCAGGACTTCGACCCGGGCCTGCGCTTGGGTCGCGTGCAGGTGGGCGGCGATGATTGGCGCGCCGAATGCCTCACCGATACGCCCCTTCGCATAGGCGATACCATCGAGGTTGTCCGCGTGGACAGCAACACCCTTATCGTAAAACCCCTAACCACCAACTGACGCAATGAGCACTGGGATCATTATACTCCTCCTTATCGCATTCTTCGTCTTCTTCATGGTCGCGAAAGGCGTCCGCATCATCCAACAAAGCGAGGCGATGATCATCGAGCGCTTCGGTAAGTACCGCGAGACACTCACCGCCGGGCTCAACATCATTATTCCGGTGTTCGACAAGCCGCGCGAGATCATCTTCCGCTATTCGCGTGAACTGCCGGATGGCAACAAGTACGTGCAGTTCGTGAAGAAGGAACGCCTCGACCTGCGCGAGACCGTTTACGACTTCCCCAAGCAAAGCGTGATCACCAAGGACAACGTGGGCACGGAGATCAATGCGCTGCTCTACTTCCAGATCATGGACCCCGTGAAAGCGGTGTACGAGATCGAGAACCTTCCACAAGCCATCGAGAAGTTGACCCAGACCACACTGCGTAACGTCATCGGCGAGTTGGACCTGGACGAATGCCTCACCAGCCGTGACACCATCAACGCCAAGCTGCGGCACATCCTCGATGAGGCCAGCAACAAGTGGGGCGTGAAGGTGAACCGCGTGGAGCTACAGGACATCAACCCACCGCGCGACATCCGCGAGGCCATGGAGAAGCAGATGCGTGCCGAACGTGACAAGCGGGCGCAGATCATCGATGCAGAGGGCACCAAGCGCGCCGTAATCCTGCAGGCCGAGGCCATTCAGCAAAAGCAGATCAATGAGGCGGACGGCCAGAAGCAGGCGCAGATCCTTGAGGCCGAAGGCGACGCACAGGCCCGTATCCGCCGCGCACAAGGTGAATCCGAAGCCATCCGTTTGATCACCGAAGCGATAAAGGGTGCCCACGCCGACCCGGCCAACTACCTGATCGCAATGAAGTATCTCGATACCTTGCAGGAGATGACCTCTGGTAAGGACAACAAGGTGATCTACATCCCCTTCGAGGCCACCGGCGTGCTCAGCAGCCTCGGCGGCATCAAGGATATGCTCGTCGCCGGCAGTGGGAGTAAATAGGGTTTTCGTCCACTCCGACAACCAAGCGAAGGGCTGCTCCGATCGGAGCGGCCCTTCGTGTATCTGCTAATTTCCGTTCCAGTTTGTGAACGAAAGAGAAGCTTGGATCTCGAGCCTCACATCCGCTCGGGCACCTCGATTCCCAGGCACCACATCGCCTTCTTCACCGCATCGCTAACGGCGGCGCTGAGGGACAAACGGAAATCGCGCATCGCGGCATCATCTTCCTTCAGCACGGGCACGCTCTGGTAGAAACCGTTATAGGTCTTCACCAGTTCGTAGGTGT
>JBEPUG010000166.1:0-7246 GCA_041691695.1 Flavobacteriales bacterium | reverse complement strand
TAGCTGAAGACCGAACGGCCCAAGCTCAGCCAAGAGAGTAAGAACCAAATGCGCCTGAGCCAGAGCCCACGCAACAACGAAGGACCAATAAGCTGAATTCGGCCGAAGACCACAGCATCACAAAACTCCTTGTACTATGGACTGCTGAAGCTCGGATCCGGGAACGCATGCGTGCGGCAGAACCCGGTCTATCCAAGCTGGAGCTCCATTTTCCGCAAGAGACCATCCTTCACGGTGTAAACATGTTTCACGATCCCTTCGACCATCGGCTTTCCCTTTAGGTCCTTTATGACCTGGTGAACGGCCACTTCCACCGTCCCATCCGGTCTTTCATTGAACCCGATCGGGTCGGCATAGGGATCGACCTCGGACCACTGCTTGGTCCAGTGTGCGCGTATGGCATCGCGACCATGCACGTAGTCGCCGTCCAGCGCCCTTGGCCATTCCACATCCGGATGCATAGCCGAAAGCACGGCGTCCATGTCCCGCGCGTTAAAAGCGGCATAGGCCTTTGTGATCAGCTCTTGGATCTGCTTGTCCATGTCCTTGTGCTTTGGTTCACGTGTCCCGCTTCATCACCAACTCCATGCCCTCATGCTTGAACAGGAGATCCGTCGGCCCTTCTTTGACCGGGATGTCCAAAGCTAATGCGGTCGCACCCCTCGTATCCGCACAGCGAACCTGCCTGACCGCAGGCAGGCCTGATATCCTTCTCTCGCCCCATTTCCCAACAGATCGAGCACCAAGGTCTCCATGCAGTATGCGATTCTTATCCTTCACGGAAAAGGTGATGGAGCTTCCACCAGCATTAAGAATGCGGTGAAAAGCAGTGCAATGCGGGTCACATATTCCTCCGGTACTGCCCCCCAACCTCGAACATCGCCTCCGTAAGCTGCCCAAGCGAGCAATACTTACAAGCCTCCATCAGCACAGCGAACATATTCTCATTCTTGATCGCCGCGTGTTGCAGATCCTTCAACGCCGCAGCGCTTTCCGTGGCATACGCCTTCCGCAAATTCTCCGCTGTCGCGATCTGCGCCTGCTTCTCTTCCTCGGTGGCGCGGATCACTTCCTTGGGCAGGATGGTGGGTGAGCCTTTGCTGCTGAGGAAGGTGTTCACGCCGATCACGGGGAAGTCGCCGTTGTGCTTCAGCGTTTCGTAGTAGAGGCTTTCCTCCTGAATGCGGCTGCGCTGGTACATCGTCTCCATGGCGCCGAGCACGCCGCCGCGTTCGGTGATGCGGTCGAACTCGGTGAGCACGGCTTCTTCCACCAGGTCGGTGAGCTCTTCGATGATGAAGGAGCCTTGCAGCGGGTTTTCGTTCTTGGCGAGGCCGAGCTCTTTGTTGATGATGAGCTGGATGGCCATGGCGCGGCGCACGCTTTCCTCCGTGGGGGTGGTGATGGCCTCGTCGTAGGCATTCGTGTGCAGGCTGTTGCAGTTGTCGTAGATCGCATACAGTGCTTGCAACGTGGTGCGGATATCGTTGAAGTCGATCTCCTGCGCGTGGAGGCTGCGGCCGCTGGTCTGGATGTGGTACTTCAGCATCTGGCTGCGCTCGTCGGCGCCGTAGCGGAGCTTCATGGCCTTGGCCCAGATGCGGCGCGCCACACGGCCCATCACGGCGTACTCGGGGTCCATGCCGTTGCTGAAGAAGAAGCTGAGGTTGGGCGCGAAGGCGTTGATGTCCATGCCCCGGCTGAGGTAGTACTCCACGTAGGTGAAGCCGTTGCTGAGGGTGAAGGCGAGCTGGCTGATGGGGTTGGCGCCGGCCTCCGCGATGTGGTAGCCGCTGATGGAGACGCTATAGAAGTTGCGCACCTTCTCGTCGATGAAGTACTGCTGCACGTCGCCCATGAGCCGCAGCGCGAACTCGGTGCTGAAGATGCAGGTGTTCTGCGCCTGGTCCTCTTTCAGGATGTCGGCCTGCACGGTGCCGCGGACCTGCGCGAGGGTATCGGCTTTGATCTTGGCGTAGACGTCTGCGGGGAGGACTTGATCACCGGTTATTCCGAGGAGGAGCAAGCCTAAGCTGTTGTTGCCTTCTGGGATGTCACCGTGGTAACGTGGTGATTGGTTAATAGTGATTGGTGATTGGGAGGCCTCACCATTCACTGGTCGCTTATCACCATTCACCTTTCCCCAGCGCTCTGCGATCTTCTTCTTGACCTCGTCTTCGAGTCCTTTCTCACGGATGTACTTCTCGCAGTTCTGGTCGATGGCGGCGTTCATGAAGAAGCCGAGGAGCATGGGCGCGGGACCGTTGATGGTCATGCTCACGCTCGTCTTCGGGTCGGTGAGGTCGAAGCCGCTGTAGAGCTTCTTGGCATCGTCGAGGCAGCAGATGCTGACGCCGCTGTTGCCCACCTTGCCGTAGATGTCGGGGCGCAATCCGGGATCGTGGCCGTAGAGTGTCACGCTGTCGAAGGCGGTGCTGAGGCGCTTCGCGGGCAGGCCTTGGCTCACGTAGTGGAAGCGCTTGTTGGTGCGCTCGGGGCCGCCCTCGCCGGCGAACATCCGCGCGGGGTCCTCGCCGGTGCGCTTGAACGGATAGATGCCGGCGGTGTAAGGGAAGAAGCCGGGCGTGTTCTCCTGCATGGCCCAGCGCACCTTGTCGCCCCAGCTGCGGAATTTCGGCAGCGCCACTTTCGGGATCTTCAGGTGGGCGAGGCTCTCGGAATGGTTCGGCACTTTGATCTCCTTGCCGCGCACGGTGTAGGTGTAGAATTCGCCGCTGTAGCGCGCTTCCTCCGCCTTCCAGCCGGTGAGCATGGACCACAAATGCGGATCCAAGTCCTTCTTCAGTTCCTCGAATTTCTTGGTAAGGGCTTCAAGCTCCAAGCCACTAGCCTCAAGCTTGCTTCCGTCAGAGCTTGTGGCTTGTGGCTTAAGGCTTGTGGCTTCTTCAAGCAGATCCGGTCCGCCGAAAGTCAAGACAGCGGAGTGCAGCCCATAGAGTTGATCCGCAATAGCAGCTTGCTTCTCCACTTTCGAATCATACCTCCGGTTGTTCTCGCTGATCTCACTCAGGTAGCGGCTCTTCGCGGGCGGGATGATCCAGATCTTCTCGCTCATCTCGTCGTGGCCGTGGAAGGTGCTGTGGAAGTCGACGCCCGTCTTCTCCTTGATCTTGCGCATCAGCCGCTCATACAGCGTATTGGTGCCGGGATCGTTGAACTGGCTGGCGATGGTTCCGACAACTGGCAGGTCCTCGTCCTTCGCATCCCACAGTTGGTGGTTGCGCTTGTACTGCTTCTTCACATCGCGTACCGCGTCGAGCGCGCCGCGCTTGTCGAATTTATTGATGGCCACCACATCGGCGAAGTCGAGCATGTCGATCTTCTCCAGCTGCGTGGCGGCGCCGAACTCGGGCGTCATGATGTAGAGCGAGACGTCGCTGTGGTCGAGGATCTCGGTGTCGCTCTGGCCGATGCCGCTGGTCTCGAGGACGATCAGGTCGAAGCCTGCGGCCTTGAGGATGCTCACCGCCTCCTGCACGTATTTGCTCAACGCGAGGTTGCTCTGGCGCGTGGCGAGCGAGCGCATGTACACGCGTTCACCGCGGATGCTGTTCATGCGGATGCGGTCGCCCAGCAGCGCGCCGCCCGTCTTGCGCTTGCTCGGGTCCACGCTGATCACGCCGATAGTCTTCGTGGGTTGATCGATCAAAAAGCGACGGATCAATTCATCCACCATGCTGCTCTTTCCGGAGCCGCCTGTGCCGGTAATACCAAGGACCGGCGCCGTGCTGGCTTTGGCTTTCTTGTGGATCGTCTCCTCCACCTTCTTGAAGACCTCCGGATGGTTTTCCGCCGTGCTGATCAAGCGCGCGATGGCGGGCCAGTTCTTCGGCGTGAGCTCCTTCACCTCGCCGTTCACGCGGTCGCTGAGGTCATAATCGCTCCGCTCCAGCATGTCGTTGATCATGCCTTGAAGGCCCATCGCGCGGCCATCATCCGGATGATACAAACGCGTGATGCCGTAGTTCTGCAGCTCCTCGATCTCGCTCGGCAGGATGGTCCCTCCTCCCACGCCGAAGATCTTGATGTGCCCCGCGCCGCGCTCCTTCAGCAGGTCGTGCATATACTTGAAGTACTCCACGTGCCCGCCTTGGTAGCTCGTCATCGCGATGGCATGCGCGTCCTCCTGGATCGCCGTGTTCACCACGTCCTCCACGCTGCGGTCGTGCCCCAAGTGGATCACCTCGGCACCCGTGGCCTGGATGATGCGCCGCATGATGTTGATCGCGGCATCATGGCCATCGAACAGCGACGCGGCGGTGACGATGCGGATCTTGTGCTTGGGGACGTAAGGCTTGATAACGGGATGTGACATGCTGCGAAGATATTGGAGGGACGGGCGCAGATCGCAGATGAGGATCGGTCAGACAGTCGGATGGTGCTATACGCAACAAGCTGATGAGCTTCCTAAGTCGGTGCAACTCACCTTTGCATGAAATTCAGACGTAGTGCAAGTGATCAAGCTTGAAGAAGCGTCGCACCACCTTGCTTTGAGATGAAGAACACCAATGGACTGCTTGACGGCATCACGCAACATGCGCGTCTCAAGATCCGGACAGGTTCGAGTAGTGAGCCCAAGCTGCCGCTGCACATACAGGAAAAGCTCCTCAAGCCGCATCGCTCGCCGTACTACTTCTTTCTCTTCATGCGCAGCGGGTCATTGGAACATCTGGTCGACCTCCGGAAAGTTGCCATATCCAGCGGCCAGGTGTTGTTCGTTCTCCCTCATCAAGTGCATACACCGTCAGCACCCAACAGTAGAAATGACTACCTCAAGCTGAGTTTTGACGAGGACTGCCTGTCGGAGCTTCCGCAGTCCTTCCGCTTCCTTTTGGACCCATTGAACCTTCAGACCATCACCTTCGACCGGGCCGCCCAAGACCGCGTGAGTGCGCTGTTCGAGATGCTGCGCGAACTGTTGCTTTCCAGCGGGAACAAGGAGCGCACACCATTGATCCTTGCCCACCTGAACGCGCTCCTCACGGAATTCAACGCGGCTTACTCGACCAGCGCAGAGAGCATCGATCATTCATCCCCGGGATCTTCCAAGTTCGTTGAGTTCAAACAACTCGTGGAAGCCGATCTTTCAGCTCGCCAAGCGGTCCGGGACTTCGCTGAGAAACTGGCCATCGGCCCGAAGCAGCTCTACAGGATCGTCAGGGAGCATGCGGGCATTTCCCCCAAGGAGTACATCACAAGCCGCACCATGCTGGAGGCGCAACGAAAGCTGCGCTACTCCAACATTTCGGTGAAGGAGTTGGCCTTCGAACTCGGATTCAACGACCCGGACCACTTCTCCAGGCTCTTCAAAAAGAGCACCGGCCGAAGTGTGAGCGCCTACCTCGCACACGTGCAGGATCCATCCAGCAAGTAGTCCAATTCATCCAGTTCAGCGTGTGCTTTCCGGCGGTCCTTTGCCGGAAATAACAAGCGAAATGAAGACCGCATTCATTACAGGAGCGAACAAAGGCATCGGTCTTGAAACCGCCAGACAGCTCGCTGCGTTGGGTTATCACGTTTACATCGGCAGCCGCGACAGGTCCAAAGGGAACGAAGCGATAGCGGGTCTAAGGGCCATGGGTGTGAACAATGTGGATCTCATTGAGATGGACGTAACGGACATCCATTCGATCCGGTCGGCAAGGAAAGAGTTGGAGACCCACATTTCCGCATTGGATGTGCTGGTGAACAATGCGGGCATCCGTGGCGAAGTGCCGCAACCAGCAACGAAAGTGCCGATCGCGACACTACGGCATGTGTTCGAGACGAATTTCTTCGGAGCAGTACAAACAACGCAGGAGTTCATGGACCTGCTGCGGAAGTCAGACCAACCAAGGATCGTCAACGTCACGAGTGACCTGAGTTCGTTGACGGACCATAGCGATCCTGCTTGGAAGTACTATCCGTTCAAGTCCGCTGCCTACGGCCCGTCGAAAACTGCATTGAATGCCTACACGGTCATGTTGGCGTTCGAGTTGAAGGACGCGAACTTCAAAGTGAATTGTGTCAATCCTGGCCATACCGCGACCGACTTCAACAACCATCGCGGCGAACAGACGGTGGAACAAGGAGCCAGTGTGATAGTGGAATATGCTACGCTTGACGAGGCCGGTCCATCAGGGAAATTCATGGGCAAGGATGGTGAGACACCTTGGTAACATTGTGCCCCTGAAGCAGCGACGCGGCGGTGACGATGCGGATCTTGTGGGTGGGGACGTAGGGCTTGATAACGGGATGTGACATGCTGCGAAGATATTGGAGGGGCTTGGGAACGGGTAGTGCGCACAATTCACCAAGGAAAGACCGAAGAGCCTTGGACGGAGTTCCGATGGTCCCTCTCAAGCACTCCGGCATTGACCCCAGGGACTGGACTGTGCCTTATTCTGTATTACCTGAACATTAACGTTTCACGCCGTGGGCAACGTTGCCCTCCTTTCACACCGTCACTGGACCTCCAATGGTCCAGAACAGCTACGCTGTGCGGCAGTGCCCATACTGGCGATCCGTAAATTTGGACACTTTATGCTCCATTCCCATCGCTTCTTGCTCAGCTTCATCGTCTTGGTCCACGGATTGGGCGCGGACGCGCAATTCACTATCCTCAATCCTTCCTTCGAGGGCGGTCCGAACGGTGGTGGAAATGTGCCTGCGCCCTGGTCCACGGATTGCGGCGTGGTCGGGGATATCGGCCAGGCCTGCTCGTATGGCGGCACAGCGGATTCCGGACCGACACTCTCGGCCAGCCCGCTGCCCACGGACGGCGTTCAGATGGTCGGCTTGGGTGGCAGCACCTGTGCTTCCGAAGCGATCTGGCAGCAACTTCAAACGCCCCTTTCCCCCTGCAGCAGTTACTCCTTCGATATCGATGCCGGTCAATCCAGCATCTACGGTATTCCCTACATGAACTTCCTGGTATGGGGAAGCAACTCGCCATGCACAGGGCTGTCGTTCGCTCCGGAGCAGTTGCTTTTCAGCGCACAAGTGAGCAGCACGTCCGTAATGCAGACCATCAACGTTACGCTCAACCCTTCGGCCACCTACGATTACATCGTGTTTTCAATGACAGCGCCATCGGGCGGGGGAATAGGTTTCGGGTATTTGGTGCTGGATAATGTCACCAATGTCCAAACCATGAGCAATGGCGGACCGACCTCCGTGGTGGTGACGCCAACGGATGCATCCTGCGGTGCGAGCAATGGTACGGTCGCACTCGGCGCCGTCACCG
>JBEPUG010000165.1:0-7216 GCA_041691695.1 Flavobacteriales bacterium | reverse complement strand
CGTGAACATTGGTGGTAACATCCGTACCCACCGCCAAGATCCGGTCCACCTTGCCCATAGGATCGCGCAATCCCTCATAGGTGAAGTTGATGTAGCGTGTCTCCAACTGACCCCCGCGCAGCAAGGGCACACATCGCTCGTTCGCGATGAATGGCTCTCCGGTTTCGCGCACGGTATTCAGCACATCGATGATCCCGTTTGGGCCCAGTTCAGGCATGGCTTCGCTCAAGGGCAGTCCGATCAATTGCTCATTGGTCCGTCCCCACAGCTCCAATACCCGCTCATTGGCCAGGTCCACGCGGTGTTCCGCACCGGAGAAAAGTGCCATGGCCACCGGAGCCTGTTCGATCAGCGAGTACAGGCCGCGCTCGCTTTCCCGCAAACGTTGCAGGCTGACGACCTTGTCAGTGGTCTCCGAACAGGTCACAAGTACAGCGACCACCTTCCCGTCGTCATCCTTCACCGGGCTGTAGCTGAAGGTCCAGTACACATCCTCCATGCCCCCGTTGCGGTAGATGGGGATCAATTGGTCCTCGTTCCAAGTGGCACCATGACCGTCCAGCACCTGCTGGATCAAGGGCGATATGGTGGGCCAGATCTCCGCCCAAGCCACTTCAGCAGGTTCCCCCAGTATGGATGGATGTTTTCCATCCTTGCCCAAACTGGGACGGTAGGCATCGTTGTAGAAACACAAGAGGTCCTCTCCCCACCACAGGAACATGGGGAACCTGCAGGCCAGCATCAGTCCAAGTGTGCTCCGCAACGTGGGCGGCCACATTTCAGGAAGACCCAGGGAAGTGCTGGTCCAATCCTTTTCCATGATCAAGGCACCCATCTTCCCGCCGGGGGAAAGGAAGTCCCAAGTAGAGGTGATGGTAGCGGTTCTGGGCTGCTGCATTCCGGCGCAAAAATAGTTTTGTCGTCAACTCCTCACAACGCGTTCGCGTCTTTGTTGCCTTGCAAAATGACCCTGCTATCCCTGTTGCTTTTTCCACTTTCTTTTCAGCACTTCACCCCCACTCCTATTCCAGCGCTGGGGTCAGGCATTCCCGTCTAGCAGGGATGATAATTGCGTGCTATCGAACTCCACAGTAAGCACCGTCGCAAGATCTTAGGTCTTCAACCAGGTGATAGCGTTGTTAGAGCGTGTTTACACTGTTTCTTTGGTGCACGTGGAAGTGCATAAGAGGGATGAAGAAAGGAAAGCACTGACACATCCATCCACGTGATCCAGAACGACCAAACACCGCCGATCTGCGGTAGTGCCTTATCAACCGAACAGTAGTACACATTCTCATCCCCCCCGAAATGGAACAGGTCCGCACCCCTACCGCCCCGCCGCTTTATCAACGGCTCAGTTTGATCACCTTGGGCTTGTCCGCCTTTTTCTATGTGCTCTGGGCCGGTCAGTCCATTATCGTACCCCTGTTGTTCGCCATGCTTCTGGCCATGCTGCTCGATCCGGTGGTGAAGCGCCTTACGAAGTGGCACCTCCCTCGCCCACTGGGAATCGCGATCGCCGTATTGCTCGCCATGACGGCAATAGTCGGACTCGGCTATTTCATAGCGACCCAAGCCACGCATTTCAGTGAGATGGTCCCTGAACTGAAGACGAAGGGAAAACAGTTCATACAGGACAGCGAGGACTGGGTGATGGATGCCACACCCGTGGAACACAAGGACGTGGATAATGCTGTGGCGAAGGTGAAAGAGCAAGGCATGGAAAAAGGGGGCGCGTTGGTGGGCAAGACCTTGACCACAGTAGGTACGTTGTTCGGCTTCCTGTTCCTGTTACCGGTGTTCACCTTCCTGTTGCTTTTCTACAAGAGTCTCTTCCATGGTTTCCTTACCCGGCTTTTCCGAAAGAGCGAGCATGAGACGTTGGATGAGGTACTTGGCCAGACCAAGGGTGTGGTGCAGAGCTACTTGGTGGGCCTGCTCTTCGAGGCCGCCATCGTAACGGCGCTGAACTGGGTCGGCTTGTTCTTCATCGGGGTGAAGTTCGCCTTGCTCTTGTCGGTGTTGGCCGCCCTGTTGAACCTGATCCCCTACATCGGCATCATCATCGGGACGATCCTCCCGATGGTGGTGGCGGCGACCACGCAGGACTTCACTGCAGCGCTGTGGGTGCTTGCCTTGTTCGCCGTGGTCCAGTTCATCGACAACAATTTCATCGTGCCATTGGTGGTGGCCTCACGGGTGGAAGTGAATGCCTTCATGAGCATCCTGGTGGTCTTGGTCGGAGGTGCACTCTGGGGGATACCCGGGATGTTCCTCTCCTTGCCGCTCGCCGCGATGCTAAAGGTGATCTTCGACAGGGTGCCCTCTTTGGAGCCGTTCGGATACTTGCTGGGGGCAGGTGATAAGAAGAAGGAAAAAGAGGGTTGAAGCGGCAGGAAGGCGTGCTGGCTTAGGAGCCGCGTTCAAGGCTGGAGCAGCTGCAGGTCCAGTCCGGGAATGGACCGCATCAAGCGCTCGAGTTCCTCCTCCTGGCCCGGGCGCAGCGAGCGCTTCGGCACCAGTATGGCAGTAAGGGAATTGTGGTGGAGCATGAACCAATTCGGCAGCTCCACTACTTTGTGCACGTTGGCCCACGTGAGTTCCGTGAAGTAGGTCTCGCCGCGCAGGCGGATGTGCTCCGGGATGAACTCCATTTCCACTTCCTCTTTCAAGTGCCCGCTGGTCTTGTAGGTCTTCCGCGTAATGAGGATGAGCGACACCGGCTGAACGACCATGATCAGAACCAGCGTGGTGTATTGGAAGTATTGCGGCTTCGGCAGAAAGGAGAGTCCGCAGTGATAGCCGATGATCCAGAAAGCCATGGCCACACCAACGCCCAAAATGACCCACAGCACCTTTTTGTGATAGGCTCGTCCGACCAGCAGCTTCACGTATTCCTTGCGCCTGATGCGAGTGGTTACCTTCATGTGTTGGAGGGATTTCCTCGGACCAAAGTACTGGCACTCCTCTGCTGGCGCTGATCTTTTGCCATGTGCCATGGCTCTTTCCATCTCTTGCGGTAAGCACCCATCTTCAACCGATCGGGTCAATGATCACGCTAATGGTAGATCGCACTGCCATACAGATAGGCAATCAGGTACAGCACGTATTCTGCGAAGAAGAAGATCCAGAACCGCATGTAGAATGCGCGTACACTGCGGGATCGACCTGTAACGAGTGATGCGCCGTTCGTCAAGAACAGCGCGAAGAGCAGCACATGGCCCCATAACAGGATATGCGCACAACTGGGCCGGCAACTATCACCGGCACCATACAGCGCAAAGGCCATAATGATCAACACATAGGCGGAACCCACCACCACATGGCCGGTGATCAACGCCACTCGAGGTGAGTAGGTCAAGGCCAAGGTGCGGATGCCGTGGCGTGCATCGCCTTGCACATCGGGCACATCCTTGAACCAGGCGATGGTGATGCTGAAAGCGATGATGAAACCGGTCAAGACCCACACCGGCATGGGGATCACCACCGTACCGTTCACGAGGTGGTCGTAGACGATGAAGCCTCCGAGGTTGATAAGCACCCCGCGCACGGTAGTGATGGCCAACGCGGCGGGCAAGTGATGCCGCTTGAAATGAAAGGGTGGCATGGAGTAGGCCCAGCCGATAAGGGCCGCCAAGCCGACCACGCCGAAGAGCCACGGGGAGATGATCAACGCCAACGTGAGGCATAGCCCAAGTGCGGTAAGAACGATGGCCCACCCCTGCCTTATCGTAAGGTCCCCAGCTGGCAGCGGAAGTTCTGGTTTGTTGATCTTGTCGATCTCCAGGTCGGCGATCTGGTTGATGCCCACGATGAAGAGATTGCAAGCCACACCGATCACCAATGCCGAGGCGAACAGGGCCCAGTGCATGCTGCCCGCGCGATCACAAAGGATGACGAACAAGGTGGTGATGCTGACCATGCTGCCGATCACCGTATGCGGGCGACCGAAGCGCCAAAGCGTAAGTGGCGAGATCATGTGCGCTGGAGGTGGATCACGATGATCGCCTGCAGAGTGGCGGGAAGGCGATGCACGGTGATGCCGCTTGCGTCCGCAGCGAACAACGCGCGGTACTGGGCCAAGCTGCGCGATCGGAACACGGAGATCACGCCATCCCATGCGATGGTGAGCACATTGATGGGAACGATATAGGTGAAGAAGAGCCGCGCGAAAGAGAAGGGCCGCACGAAGGGCATGAACAGCAAGGTGCCTACGGTCGTGGCAACGAGGACTTTCGCCAAACACAAGGCGGTCGGCTCCAAGACCTCCACAAGGAAAGCTTCATTGCCAGCCTCCCGAAGCCGGTGCACAAGACCGACCTTCTCGCTGTCGGTGAAGTGATGGAAGGCGTTGAACATGGAGTAGCATGCGCCCGGAAGGATCTCCATGGTCTTGGCATCCACGGGTCGAGGATCATAGGTGACCATGCCGTTGCTGGGGAATGAGGGACGAGGATAGAGATCCGTAAGCGTGAGCCGCGTGAAGCACGTGCTATGATCGAACACATTGATGGCGGGTTCGCCGCTGCCCGAGCACAGGTCCACTAACGCGGAAGCCTCCCGTTTTGGATCATTCAGCATGGCCAACAAGGGCCCATACCCCGGCCATCGCGTAGCGAGGTAGCCGATCAGATCGGTCTGGAACTCCCTCAGTTTCGCAGGGAACCAGGGCGCATCCTCCAACTCCGTCATCAGTTCCTGGAAATGGTTCTTTGGCTATCCATCGGTAAAGAAACTCACTACGGCAGTGGAGCGGAGGCCTAAAACGGAACTGAGGCCCGAGCGTCCCTGCTCGTGCCTCAGTGTTCAAGGTCCTCACGATATAAGCGCAATGCCGTTCGCGCAAAATTGGAATTTCGGATGTGGTAGTTCCCTAAAAAGCAGGACCTACTTCATACCGTCGTGGATCTGCTGGATCATCGTCAGGTGCTTTTGGATCACGGTCGCTGTATTGGCAGCGAACGCCTTCAACTCCGCATCCGTTCCGTTGGCCGCTTCGGACTGGAAGAGCGCAAGGTCTTTTTTGTGGGCGTCGAGCATGGTGTTCACATAGGCCACGTCGAAGGCCTTGCCACTGAATTTACTGAGGCTGTCGGTCAGCGCCTTGTGCTTGGCATCCATGTCCATCGGCAATTGCATGTTCTTCGAACTGGCAATACTTTTCAGTTCGTCGTTGGCCTTGCCATGGTCGGTGACCATCATTTTGCCGAAATCCTTCACCTTGGGATCCTTGCCTTTATCGGCGGCCATTTTGCCAAGCGCGACCTCCGTCATCCCGCCAATTGCGGCTGTATTGGCAAATGCCGTATCCGCCGACATCGTTGTTGGGGCAGGAGCCGCTTGCACCGTGGCCATCTTGGCCGTTTCCGTGGCCATGGTCGTGTTATCCGTGGCGGTTTGATCGGGAGCACTGGAACAGGCTTGCAGGCCGGCGATGGCAGCTGCCATCAGGATCAGGGTGTTGTTGTTCATCGGTTGATTTTTTGTTGATGCAACTGATCAACAACGGAACGACCGCTAATGTTTGCACCGCTTGATCTTTCTGCTTCAGCCATGCGCTACGGGACCAAGAGGAACATGGAAAGTAATTTGCATTTACCTTTTGACAACCCCGATCGCCAAGGAATACGTCACCGCACATGGACCATCTTCTCTTTCCTCCGGATGAAATGGAGGCCATGGACCTTCGCACGCAACCCGCGCATCATCCGTTCACAGCATGGATCGAACACTACGGATCAGTGATGCGACCTGCCGAAGCGGACACCTTGTTCCACGAGCTGATGGTGACCGCTCCGTGGGCGCGGCGCCTGATGCGGTTGCATGGTAAAGAGGTGGAAATGCCCCGGGACATTGCGTGGTATGGCGCCACCAAGGAGCAAGGGCTCTACGCTGCAGATGCACGGCCATGGCCGCAGTGCCTGCTGCGCACAAAGAACTGGGTGGAAGAGAAGACAGGATACATCTACAACGGCTGCTTGTGCAACTTGTACAGGGACGGATCCAATTCCGTCGCTTGGCACAGCGACCGGGAAGCCTTCGGCGGCGCGGTGGCTTCGCTCTCCCTGGGTGCGACGCGCATCTTCAAGGTGCGGGACAAGCAGGACCACCGCGTCGCGTTCGACTTTCCGCTGCTATCGGGTTCGCTGCTTCTGATGCGGCCCGGTTGCCAGGAACATACCGAGCATAGCGTACCCAAGACCAGCAAGGTGGTTGGCCCGCGCATCAACCTCACCTTCCGCCAAGTGAAGTCGTGATGGGCATCATCGAACTAGCACGGGTCACGCTGAAAGATGTTGCGCAATTGAAAGAGCTTTCCGAACGGACCTTCTCGGAAACCTTCGCTGCGCTGAACACGGCCGCCAATATGCGCGCCTATTTGGCAAGTGAATTCGGCACCGAAAAGCTGGAGCGCGAATTGGCCGACACGAACTCCGCGTTCTACTTCGCGGTGCTCGAAAAGCAAGTGGTGGGCTACCTGAAAGTGAATGTGGGCTCCGCGCAGACCGAACTTCGGGACCAGAACAGCTTGGAAGTGGAACGCATCTATGTGGAGAAAGCACTCCATGGCCAAAAGGTCGGGCAGGTGCTCTTGGATAAAGCCTTTGCGATCGCCCGCGCCAGAGGTGCGGACCAGGTCTGGTTGGGCGTGTGGGAGGCCAACATCAGAGCGATCCGCTTCTATGAGAAGAACGGCTTCGTGGAATTCGCCCAGCACCTCTTCATGCTGGGTGCGGACGCCCAAACGGATATCCTGATGAAAGCATACCTCCCCACTTCTGCCGCAGGATAGTTCCTTGCTTTCCCGCGTATGATCTTCTCCTGAGGCGCAGCGCAGGAATGACCCAACGCCATTCACACCGATCAACGTGGAATAACATCCTACCCGTCGGGCTGCATTTCCACAGTTTCATCCCATAAGGCGATCGTTTCCCTGATTGATAACTTCGGAAACAGGGCTCTGTAGGCAGGATGAAGATCTGGTATGGGATGTGCCTCTACAAAGACAAAACCCAAACCTACAGACCATGTCCAGCCAGAAATCACTCGTTGCACTCCTCGCCGGTGCCGCATTGGGAGTAGCCGCAGGTGTACTGCTTGCTCCCGCATCCGGCGAAAAGACCAGGAAAATGTTGATGAAGAAAGCGGAAGACCTGCGCAATCAACTCACGAACCTAATCGATAAAGGCGAGTCCGACGAGTATGACCTCTCTCA
>JBEPUG010000164.1:0-7282 GCA_041691695.1 Flavobacteriales bacterium | reverse complement strand
TATAAGAGACAGTCACAGCGGTGAAGCCATTCTGCTTGGCATGCGCGACGGCATTCTTCGCGATGCTTACCGGGTTCTTGTTCTCGCGTTCGCTGTACACCTCGATCTCGAGCTGCTTGCCCAGCGTTTCCAGCTGGTCGATGGCGGCGGGGCGGTACACGTCAGCGGCGGTGAGGAGCACGCGCTTGCCCTTCTTGCGCATATAGTTCGCCAGCTTGCCGCTGAAGGTGGTCTTACCCGAACCTTGCAGGCCGCTCATCAGCACGATCGTGGGATTGCCGCCCATGTTGATGCCCGCGTTCTTGCCGCCCATCAGCTCGGCCAGCTCGTCGTGCGTGATCTTGGTGAGCAGCTGCCCTGGGCTCACTGCCGTCAGCACATTCTGCCCCAGCGCCTTGGTCTTCACGCGGTCGGTGAAGTCCTTCGCGGTCTTGAAGTTCACGTCTGCATCCAGCAGTGCGCGCCGCACCTCCTTCATCGTCTCGGCCACGTTGATCTCCGTGATCTGGCCATGGCCCTTCAGCACCTTGAAGGCGCGCTCTAACTTGTCACTTAGATTCTCGAACATCGGTTTGCTTTTCGAAAGGACCGCGAAGATAGCGGGCGGGGGAATGCTGAAGAGTGAATGCCATACTCCTTGGCATGTCGCTTCCATAAGTCCCGCACTTACCCAGCTCAGAGCAGGCTCTTGGAGTTTCAACCGGTAAGCGATAAAATCATCTTTCATCCGGAAATTTGTCCGGATCGGTCCTGTCCGTTCGTCAATAGGAAAACCAACACAACACAACCATGAGCAAGTACATTTTCCTTTTCCGGGGCGGCAGAATGCAGGAGATGTCCCCCGACGAACGCCAAGCCAGCATGATGAGGTGGAAGACTTGGATGGACGGGCTCGCCGCCAACAACCAACTGATGGGCGGGGAGCCGCTTGATGGCAACGGCAAGGTGGTGAAAGGCCGGGCGAAGTCGGTCACCGATGGACCCTTTGCGGAAGGCAAGGAGATCGTCGGCGGCTACCTGATCGTTGATGCGGGCAGTCTGGACGCGGCCACGGAACTTAGCAAGGGCTGCCCCATTTTCGGGGAGGACGACCATGGGACCGTGGAAGTGCGCGCGGTCAGCGAGATGAACATGTGATCGTCCGCTGTTGCGGATGACGGGCGTGGTCGTGTAAAAACTTCCGCGCCCGCGCCATGAGCGATCTTTGAGGAAATGGCCGAGCTTCCAACAACGACCAACGTCCGACCGCTGTTGGAGAACCTCTTCCGCCGGGAGAGTGGCAGGCTGACGGCATCACTCACGCGCTTCTTCGGAAGCAACCATCTGGAATTGGCCGAGGACGTAGTGCAGGACACTTTGCTGAAGGCCATGCGCGAGTGGCCTTTCAAGGGGATCCCCGATGATCCGGTGGCGTGGCTGCACCGCGTGGCGAAGAACGGCGCGATAGACCGCTTGCGGCGTGATGCGCGCGGGATGGAACTGCTTCAAGAGAACGCACCGATGCTTCGCAGTGAATGGACCTTGGCCTCCACTGTCCACGCGGAACTGAGCGAAGGCGCGATCGTGGACGACCAGCTACGGATGTTCTTCGCCTGCTGCCACCCCGCATTGCCTGCGGACCAGCAGGTCGCATTGGTCCTGAAGACACTCTGCGGTTTCAGTGTGCCTGAGATCGCACGGGCCTTCCTTACCAACGAGGAGACGGTCAACAAGCGGCTGCATCGCGCCCGCCGGGCTTTTCGCGAACTGGGCAAGCTGGAGATCCCGCAAGGCGACGCCCTCAACGAGCGCCTCGAACAAGTGCTCTCGGCGATCTACCTCCTCTTCAACGAGGGCTATCATTCCACCACGCACATCGAGCTGATCCGCGAGGAATTGATCGAAGAGGCCCTGCGCCTGAACCACCTGCTTCTCGGACACCGAGCACTGGTGCGCCCCCAGGTGCACGCCTTGCACGCCCTCATGTCCTACCACGCTTCGCGCACCGATGCACGCCGAGATCCCGATGGAACGATCATCCTGTTGCGCGACCAAGACCGGTCCCGCTGGGACCGCGCCATGATCGAACTGGGCAACGAGCACCTCACGTTGGCCTCCGAAGGGAATACCCTCACAAGCTATCATCTCGAAGCGGCCATTGCCTCGCTCTATGCCAACTCGACCAGCTACGAGCAGACGGGCTGGGCCGCCATCGTTCAGCTGTACGACTCACTCCTGCGCTTCAAACCGGCCCCGTTGATCCGCGTCAACCGGGCCATCGCCATTGGGCTGGCCTCAGGCGCGAAGGAAGGCCTGCTGGCCATCGAGGCGGTGGAGGAATTGCGCGATCACGGACTCTATCATGCAGCGCGCGGCGATATGCTCGCGGAATTGGGACGCAACGCGGAAGCGCGCGATGCCTATGAAAAGGCGATGCAGTTGACGAAGAGCGAAGCAGAGGCGGAACTCTTGGCCGGCAAGCTGCGCGCGCTGGGCTAGCGATGAAGGTTTGGGCGTGCCGGCGCCAAATACGCGCCGTCGGGCTAGCGGAATAGTATGCCGATGCATGAGCTCCTGTCCCCCGCGGTTTTCAACAATTTCCAACTTCTAAACCGCGCCTTCCGATCCGGTAAATAGAACACCGGACACGCCTAGCTTTCGGCTTCACCTAACCCCCCAACAGTCATGTTACAGACCATCGACCTGAAAGTTAAGGAGGAATTCGTGCAAGGAGCCGCAGGCAAACTCTTCGTCCGCTCTTGGTATCCGGATGGGAAGTCACGCGCGGCCCTGATGATCGTGCCCGGCTTCAATGCGCACAGCGGCTACTACCTCTGGGCGGGGCAGCAATTCGCATCCATGGGCCTGTCTGTTTATGCCCTGGACCTTCGCGGCCGCGGGAAGTCCGATGGCGAGCGCTTCTATGTGGAGAAGTTCGAGGACTATGCCGCCGACGTGGACCGCGTGATGCAGGAAGTGCGTTCGCGCGAACCGGGCCTTCCCGTATACCTCATGGGCCACAGCGCGGGTGGTGTAACGGCGTGCATCTATACGCTGGACCATCAGAAGGACCTCGCAGGCTTGATCTGCGAGAGCTTCGCCTTACAGACACCCGCTCCGGATGTGGTACTTTCGATCCTCAAGGGACTGAGCCACATTGCGCCGCACCTGCACGTTGTCAAATTGAAGAACACCGATTTCACGCGCGATCCCAAGGAGGTGGCGAAGATGGACGCCGATCCGCTCATCAAGGATGAGACGCAACCCACGGAGACCATGGCAGCACTGGTGCGTGCCGATGAGCGGCTCAAGGAGAACCTCTCGAAGTTCACCTTGCCGTTGCTGATCCTGCATGGCACGAAGGACAATGCAGCGAAGTACAGCGGCAGCAAGCTTTTCAACACCGAGGCCTCTTCCACCGATAAGACGCTCAAGCTCTATGACGGTCACTACCACGACCTGCTGAACGACCTCGGCAAGGAGCAGGTGATGAGCGACATCCAAGACTGGCTTGGCCAGCGGTTGCCGAAAGCGTAAGCGATCCATACATCAAGACCCCTCATCCGTGCGAGCGTCCGCGTTCGCCGGTGACGGGTCTTCTTTTCCGCCTATCCAACCTTGTCAATCCGATTGCAGGGCCGTATCAGTTCTTCATTACCACGCGCCGGAGTTCTCCGTTTTCGGTGATGAGACGCAGCACATACGGTCCTGACGAAAGCGCGCTCATGTTGATGCTAGTGATCCCTGCACCGAGGAGCGTCATCACCTCACGGCCTTGCATGTCAATTACACGCACTTCCTTCAGTCTATCACCGCTGATCTCCACGGTCAGCACACCAGCAACCGGGTTGGGATAGAGCTTCAAACCGATCTGCGCCACGTTTTCCTGGATGCCGACCGTGCAGCCTGATGCGGGGGCGTTCGCATAGTTGAAGACCATCGTGGTGCAAGGTGTGATGGTGTTGCCTGTCCCGCCATCGGTGATCAAGGTCGAACTACCCTCGTAGTACACGATGTTGTTGTCGCCGGCGATGTAAATGACCGCCCCTTTGGAGTATACGAAGTTGCCTGACCCGGAGAAGGAAATGACCGAACCGGCTTCCATGTAGTAATGATTGTTGCTGCCGTTCGCGGCAAGACCGGCACCGCCGCAAACCCAGATACTCTGGGCAGCGTAGTTTCCTGCTCCACCTGCCTGGCTAAAGACAATGGCGTTCGACGGGATGGCCGGGTTGCACTGGGCGCTGGCGGCTGTAGCTAGAATGCAGGCCAGTGAGAGGGTAGCAAGTGTTCTCATGGATGTGGGTTTAGGAGAGGAAATGTATGACAATATTCCAGCGAAGAATAACTGCAAGCCATGCGCCTACCAGAAGATCAGACTTGGGTGCTTCACTCCTTACCAAGTTGGTTCATCCGTTGGAAGGCGGGCTGTAACACCTCCTTCCCGGCTCGGCTCATCGCCATCGAGAAACCTGCGCTCACTTCGGTCTTGCCCTCGTGCAGTTGCGCGAAGATCGCATCGATGAACTCGCTCACCGGTGGAGCATGGTCGTGCAATCCCTTGCCACCGAGGTCGGTGTTCAAGGCTGGCGGAATGACCTCGATCACCTCATTGTTCCGATCACGGACAAGTTCACGTAGCGATAATGTGAAGGAATGGAAGAAAGCCTTGGTAGCGCAGTAGATCGGCACCTTGAGCAAGGGAACGAAGGCGAGGCCCGAGGTCACATTCATGATCGTGTCCAAGGACGGTAGCTTCAGGAAGAGCGTGAAGAGATGCAGCGGCGCTTCCACGTTGATGGCGAGCTCCGCCTGTGCGCGTTCGAAGAAGTCTGCATCGCCCAACGTTATCCAGTTCTGGATACCGGCATTGTTCACCAGCATGTTCAGTTCTGGGTGCTCCTTGGCGATCCATTCATACAGTGCGATACGTTCGGGAGCGGAACTGAGGTCACAGCGTCGGGTGAGCAGTCCGTGAAGTTGCTTCGCCGCATCGGCCAACACCTCTTCCCGTCTTCCACAGACGATGACCGTATTGCCTTCCTCCATGAAGCGCTTGGTCATGGACAGGCCGATGCCGCTTGCGCCGCCGGTGATGAGGATGGTGTTTCCTGAACGTTTCATGGGAGAATGAAAGAGCTTGATATCGCACGGTTCGAGTCGGATGCCAATGGCGGATTCAAAGCTATGGAGCCTACCGATGGACGAATGAAGATATCCAACGCGATGGTCTGGATCGGCTTCATCGAGGCAATGGTGAAAGATCGCAAAGGCCCAGCCATGCAGGACGGTGCGCATTGAACATTTGCGACACGCATCACATGGGCACCCAAGCAAGGACGATCTTGATCGCCGAGGATGACCCCCGCTTGTCGCGCTCCCTCACGGAGCAGTTGCAGGCCGAGGGTTTCGAGCCGTTGCCGGTCTACGATGGCGACATGGCGCGGCGCGCGATCGAGAACCGCCCCTTCGACCTGGTGCTGCTGGACCTAAG
Source organism: Flavobacteriales bacterium (assembly GCA_041691695.1). GTDB lineage: Bacteria > Bacteroidota > Bacteroidia > Flavobacteriales_F > PHOS-HE28 > PHOS-HE28. The sequence continues at coordinate 1,809 of JBEPUG010000164.1, read as the reverse complement.
TCTGCCGGGTTTCGACGGCTTCGCGCTGTGCGAATTGATCCGCCGAAAGGACCGCAACACACCGGTGATCGTCCTTACTGCCTTCAGCGATATCGACAGCAAACTGAACGCTTTCCGCCTTGGCGCGGACGACTACTTGGTGAAGCCGGTCCACTTCAAGGAGCTGCTGGCGAAGATCCAGGTCTTCCTCAAGCGGGCCGAGGCGAATCCGTTGCCAGTTGAACTTATCGCAGTGGGCGACCTCGAGATAGACCTACAGCGCAAAAGCGTAACACGCGGAGGCACAGCGATCGAGCTCTCGCCGAAGGAATTCAATCTGCTCGCCTGCTTGGCCACGCAGCGCGGACGGGTGCTGAGCAAGGACGACCTCGCGGCCACGGTATGGCCGGATGCGTATGGCGTGTCGCCCAACACCATCGAGGTCTACATCAGCTTCCTGCGCAGCAAGGTGGACAAGGGTTTTGAGCGGAAGCTCATCCACACGCGCCACGGCTTCGGATACACGTTGGACGACCGTGGGGAATGACCGTCAAGGTGCGCCTGTCGCTGCTCTTTGCCAGCTTTTCGCTGGTGCTCCTGGTGGGCACTTTGGGCCACATATTCCTCTCCCACTCACGTTCGCGTGAGGCTGAGTTCTTCGACCGTCTGCGTGACCAATGCTTCCGCACCGCCACCCTGCTGAGCCAGGTGAAAGCCGACGACCGGGACCTGCTTCGCGTGGTTGACAAGAACAGCATCCACCGGATCTTCAATGAGAAGGTGCTCGTGTTCAATTCCGCGGAAGAATTGATCTACAGCAGCTTGGACGATCAGCGACTCCCCTATTCGAAGACCTTACTGGCAGAAGTACGATCGGGCAAGGAGATGGCTTGGAAGGACCGGGATGGCGACGAAATAGTGGGTGTGCACTTCAAAGATCCAGCTCATGATTACGTGGTGCTGGCCTCCGCCTTTGATGAATACGGCAGACGCGAATTAGCGAATCTGCGAAACACACTGCTCGTATCGCTTTTGCTGGGCGCCCTATTCATCTTCGGCGCGGGCTACTTCCTCATCGGCCTCGCCTTCCGCCCGATCGACCGCCTCGGGAAGGCCATTGCGCAGATCGACGTGGAACGCTTGGATCAGCAGTTGCCGGTGCGCAATGCAAAGGATGAGATCGACCGTTTGGCTGCGGCCTACAATGCCATGCTGAAGCGATTGCGCGAGGCCTTCGATCTGCAACGCGCCTTCGTCCGCAACGCCAGCCACGAATTGCGCACGCCCCTGGCCCGTATGAATGCGCAACTGGAGAGCGCTCTGCGCATCCCCGGAGGCTCGCCGCAATTGCACGATACGCTGCGCACGCTGCAGGACGACATCACCGAGCAGGCCGAACTGGTGGATTCGCTTCTGCTGCTGCAACGTCTGCAATCACACCTCCCGTTGGATCGCACTGCGGTGCGCGTGGACGAAGCGGTATTCGCGGGACTGGAGGAAGCTCGTGCGCTGCATCCCAGACTGCAGGCGGAAGTGGACATTTCAAAAGATCTTACCCGTGAGAAGCAGCTGGTAGTGATCATCAACGAGCCTTTGTTGCGCATCTGCTTCCGCAACCTGTTGCGCAACGCGGCGAGCTATTCGGACAATGGCCATATCCGCGTGGAACTCTCGCCGTCCGCAAGCATGCTTAGCGTGGTTTTCAGCAACGGCGGTGGAAATATGCTGCCCGCTCATCAGGTCTTCGAACCCTTCTACCGCGGTCCCGCCGCTGAAAGCCTACCCGGTAGTGGACTCGGGCTCTCCATCGTACGGCAAGTGGTCCAGGAT
>JBEPUG010000163.1:0-7362 GCA_041691695.1 Flavobacteriales bacterium | reverse complement strand
GTAGAAGGATATCGATCCGGACAAATATCTCAAGGATGTCAGGGGCGAATACGGGGCTTGAATCGGTGGAAGGCGTATTGCTGGACACCAGCTACGTCATCAGGCTGCTGAAATCCGATGATCCACTTAATGGCAATGCAAAAGAGTGGTTCCGCGAACTCTTGGACAGGAAGGTGCCCATGTATCTGAGCACGATCGTCATTGCCGAGTACTGATTGAAAGGAAGCTTCGAAGAGTTGCCCTTGCGGAACCTTCGCGTGCTGCCCTTCAATGTGGACCATGCGCGTCGTGCTGGTCCTTTCAATGGAGCTTTACTTTCCGTGCGGGTCAAGGGTGGCACTGAGGAGCGCCATGTGGTTTTGAACGATGTGAAGCTATTGGCGCAGGCAGAGGCCACGGTCGGCATAAGTCATATCCTCACGAAGGATGGTGGATTCAAGTCGCGCATTGAACAATTGCGCGCCGCTGGTCATGTAATGAGCACTCAGGTGTTGGACCTCAGTGCGCCGATGGCCGAGTCGCTTGGACGCTTGAATTTCCCCGAGTAGTTCAAAGTGCGCTACTGATGTTGACACGGGCGTCTCTCCCGAAAACAGCGGCGACGCGCGTTTTGCAACGCACGCCGCTACCGTCCCTACCCAATACGCGTGTTCAGCCTCCGCTGAGTACTCCCTTTACCGCGGCGGCGATGGCACTTCCATCGGCCTTGCCCGCTAGCTTCTGGTTCACGGCCCTCATCGCCCGGCCCATGTCCGCCATGGAACTCGCGCCGATGCTGGCCAATGTTTCTTTCACGATGGCCTTCATCTCTGCCTCGCCCATGCGTGCCGGCAGGTATGCCTCTATGATCTTCGACTGCGCATCGTCCTCCGCTGCCAGGTCCGCGCGACCTTGCTGGTGATAGATGGCAGCAGCCTCCGTGCGTTGCTTATGCAGCTTCTGCAGGATCTTCATACCTGCTTCATCGCTCACGGCGTTTGGACCACCTTCTTTCGTCAACTCCAACAGCAGCGCACTTTTGATCGCGCGCAGCACGTTCAGCTTGTCCTTTTCGCGGGCAAGCATGGCGGCCTTGATGTCGGCGTCGATACGCGCTTGAAAGTCCATGGTGATCAGTCCACGTTGTCGTGCAGGAACGGGTTGTTCCGGCGCAGTTCCACCTGGCGCTCTCCGTTCTCGTCGGTAGCTTCGTTGAGCGTGTAGCGGCTCACGTTGCTGTCGGTGCTGTGGGGCGCGTCGTTCAAGTGGATATTGCGGCGTTTGTAGGCGGGCTCGCGTTCCATGTCGGCGAGGCCGTTCGGTGTGCGCAGGCGCATGCTCATCTCGCGCATGCTGGAGAGACGCTGCTCCACACGGGCCTGATACTCGGCGGGCGAAGTGTGGGTGCCCGGGTCCACGAGACCAGTGACGCTCTTCGTCATGGATGCTTGCACGTGCTCCGTTTCCGCTTCGGCATCATTCTCATGCAAAGCGTGCATCACCTTTTCCTCGGCCTTCGGTGCGATGGGCGCTTCGATCTTGCGCTCCATGCGGACCGGCTCCGGCTCGAATTGGATGCGGGCCTGCTCTTTCACCGGTGCTACTGCCACGGGCGCTTCCACCTGCTTGATATAAGGTTCCACACTCTCCTTCTCGGGCACGATCGCTGGGCGCGTGTTCGACTTCACCGGGTTGGTGATCGGCGAGGTGATCATGGTGGGCAACTCGCTGTTGAGGTCCACCACCTTCTTCTCCGGCATGCGCTGCTCGAGCGTGCTGGTGAGCTCGTTCTGGTTGAAGCCCGTTGCGATCACCGTGACGCGGATCCGATCGCCGAGGGTCTCATCGGTGCAGTATCCCCAGATCACATCGGCGCTGCTGCCTGCAGCATCCTGGATGTGATCGGTGATCTCCGTCATCTCGTCCATGGAGATGGAGCGATCGCCGAGGGCCACGTTGAGCAGCACGAATTTGGCGCCCTTGATATCGTTGTCGTTGAGCAGGGGAGAGGACAGTGCGTCCTGCGCGGCGCGAAGAGCGCGGTCCTCACCGTCGGCCTCGGCCATGCCCATGATAGCGACCCCACTGCTGGTCATCACGGTGCGTACATCTTCGAAGTCCACGTTGACCTTCCCGGTCTTGGTGATGATCTCTGCGATGCCGCGCGCGGCGGTGGTGAGCACATTGTCGGCATGGCCGAATGCATCGTCCATGTCGAGGTTGCCGTAGAGGTCACGCAGGCGATCGTTGTTGATCACGAGCAGCGTGTCCACTGCTTGGCGCATCTCCTCGATGCCTTCGGCTGCCTGCTGTTTGCGCTTGCGACCTTCCCACTGGAAGGGCATGGTGACAATGCCCACGGTGAGGATGCCCATGTCTCGGGCGATACGTGCGATAACGGGTGCCGCGCCGGTGCCGGTGCCGCCGCCCATTCCTGCAGTGACGAAGAGCATCTTCGTGCGTGTGCCGAGCAGCTCGCGGATCTCTTCGATGTTCTCCTGCGCTGCAGCATTGCCGCGCTCGGGGATGCTTCCCGCGCCGAGTCCTTCAGTGAGCGCCGCGCCGAGCTGCAACTTCACCGGGATCGGGCTCATGTCGAGCGCCTGCTTGTCGGTGTTGCAGATCAGGAAGTCGACGCCCTTGATGCCTTGGGCGTGCATGTGGTTGACGGCGTTACTTCCGCCGCCGCCCACGCCGATCACTTTGATGATCGAGGAGAGCTCGGATGGCAGTTCAAATTTCATGGGTCTGCGAATTGGGTCGGGGATGGGTCGTTGGAGGAATGCTTAGATCTCGTCGTCCTTGAAGATCTCGGTGGCGCCTTTCAACACCTTGTCGAAGAAGCCGCCCACTTTGGCAGTACTGTGGGTCTTCACCTTCGGCGCTGCTTCAACCTCGTGCGAGCGACGACGCTCGATGAAGTCGAAACCGCGCAACACGAGGCCTACGCCGGTGGCGAAGAGCGGACTGGTAACGTCGTCGACCTTGCTCGTGGCGAGGTGCTCATTCGGGTAGCCGATGCGCGTGCTCATGCCGGTAACGTACTCGGTGAGCTGTCGTAGATGCTTCAGTTGCGCGCCACCACCGGTGAGGACGATGCCGCCGCTGAGCTGCTTCTCGAGGCCGCTGTTCTTGATCTCGAAGTAGACGTGGTCGAGGATCTCCTCCATCCGGCTCTGGATGATCTCCGCGAGGTTCTTCAAGCTGATCTCCTTCGGCTCGCGACCACGCAGGCCGGGGATGCACACCACTTCATTCGCCTTGTTCTCCGCCGCGAGCGCGCTGCCGAATCGGCTCTTCAAGAGTTCTGCTTGATCACGCAGGATCGCGCAGCCCATCTTGATGTCATCGGTGATGACGTTTCCACCAAAGGGGATCACAGCGGTGTGGCGGATGATGTGATCGCTGAAAATGGCGATGTCGGTCGTGCCACCGCCGATGTCGACCAGTACCACGCCGGCCTCCTTCTCTTCGGCGCTCAGCACGGCGTCCGCGCTGGCGAGTGGTTCAAGTATCAGCTCGGTGACCTCAAGACCCGCGCGAGCCACACACTTGTTGATGTTGCGCGCTGCGGTGACCTGTCCGGTGATGATGTGGAAGTTCGCCTCGAGGCGCACGCCGCTCATGCCGATAGGATCCTTGATGCCCTGCTCGTTGTCCACGATGTATTCCTGCGGAAGCACGTGGATGATCTCCTCGCCCGGCACCATGGCCAACTTGAACATGTCGTCGATCAGCTGGTCGATGTCGTTCTGGCGGATCTCCTGCTCCAGGCTTTGGCGCGTGATCATGCCGCGATGGTGCATGCTACGGATGTGTTGTCCGGCGATGCCCACGTTCACGGTGGTGATCTCCACACCAGCGCTATCCTCGGCTTCCTGCACTGCGGCCTTGATGCTTTCCACGGTGCGCTGGATGTTGGTCACCACGCCACGGCTCACACCGTCGCTGCGGCTCTTTCCCATGCCCATGATCTCGAGCTTTCCCTGCTCGTTCTTTCGGCCTACGATGCAGGCGATCTTGGTGGTGCCGATATCAAGTCCGGCTACTATTTCTTCGTTGTTTGCCATGGGAATGAAGCGCGTGCAGTTGCGCCTTGGGGGGTTGTCAGTTCAGGGTTCGTTTGGTGCATACCACCTGGTCGTCGAAGCGCAGGTCGATGGCGCTGTATCGGCGCCAGTCGGTCTGTGGAATGCCTTGCGCGTAAAAATCCTTCAGCTTCGCGAGGCGCTGCTTCAGGTTGGTGCCGTCGCCAATGCGCACTACTTGTCCTCCGACGCGCGGGATGAGGTCGATGTCGCCGTCGGCTTCCATTACGGCTTGCTCGAAGAGCGCGTTCCACAGCGGATCCGCGACGAGGGTGGAGGCCATGACATAGATCGCGCGGCTGTGTGTGTTCATCACGATGCTGTCGGTGCTCGTGGCCACATCCACCGGTGCGGTCTTCGCGAACGGCTCGAACAATTGGCCGGTGACCACCAGCACGCGGGCGGTGTAGTTTTCGTTCAGCGGCATGGTCCAGCCTTCACTGTCGATGTAGAATCCGGTGCCATCGGCGTTCACTACGCGCACGATCGGTTCGCGCTGGCGGGCCTTCACGTGCAGCACGCCGTCCATCGTGTGGTAGACATCAGCTTCGGCCAGGCAGGGAATGGCGCGCAGTTGTTGCTCGATGCCGGTCTCGTCCACCTTGTACATCGGCGTGCCGATCACAGGGCCGGCGCTTTTGAGGATCTGTTCGCGCAGCGCGATACCGTCGATGAAGTGCAGACCCTCGCCCTCGTCCATCGTCACTTGTACATCGCGAACAGGCACGTTGTCACTGCTGTGCTCCACGAAGCCCAGCGCAGCGACCACGGCAAAGCCCCCAAGGACCTTGCCCGCCGTGTTCAGGATATGCTTCGCCCTTTCGTTCATGTCCGCCGATCGATCATGGCCGCCATGCTTGGGACGAGGCGGTCAATATCGCCCGCGCCAAGCGCGAGCAAGATGTCCACATTACGCCCTTCCAAAAGCGGTATCAGTTGCTCCTTTGTACACACGGTGCTGTTCATCTCAGGCAGCTGTAGACGTAGCCATTCCGAGGTGATACCGGCGATCGGTTCCTCGCGTGCGGGATAGATCTCCAGCAGTACAACCTCGTCCAAGAGCGCGAGACTTTTGGCGAAATCCGGGGCAAGATCGCGGGTGCGGCTGAAGAGATGCGGCTGGAAGACACCGGTGATCTTGCGGCCCGGATAGAGCTCGCGAACGCTGCGGATGCAGGCCTCCAACTCGGCGGGATGGTGCGCGTAGTCGTCGATCATCACGCCCTTGGTGCCACGAGCGCGCACTTCAAAACGCCGATGAACGCCTTGGAAAGTGACCAGCCCTTCGCGCAGCTTTTCCGGTGAAACACCTACATGCAACGCCATGGCAGAGGCCGCGACGGCGTTCTCCACATTGTGCCTCCCGGGCATGCCCAAGCGCAGGTCGCGCAGCACATGACCTTCGGCAATGATGTCGAAACGGTAAGCGCCATCCTCCACGCGCACGTTCTCGGCGTGCGGTCCTTCGCGCTCGTCCAATGCGTACGGCTCCGCATTGGGCAACGGGCAGCATTGCTCCATCAGATGCGGCAGCACACGACGATGCACCAGCATCTTCCCGGTCACCAAGCGCGCGAAAGCACCATAGGCCGCGTACATCTCTTCCGCCGTGCCATAGATGTCCAAGTGGTCGGGATCCATCGCGGTGATGATGGCCTCGTTGGGATGCAGGGCGAGGAAGCTCCGGTCATACTCGTCCGCTTCCACCACGTTGATCAAAGCCTCGTTGTTCAGCAACACGTTGGTGCCGTAGTTCCCGCTGATACCGCCCATGAAAGCGTTGCAACGCACACCGCCGACAGTGAGCAGATGCGCCACCATCGTGGTGACGGTGGTCTTGCCATGCGTGCCCGCGACCGCGATCGTTCGCCGGTCCTCCGTCACCAAGCCGAGGACCTCGCTGCGCTTCTTGATCTCGGCACCGCGTCCTTTCCAGTACGTGATCAGGGGATTGTCCATCGGCACTGCCGGCGTGCGCACCACCATCACTTCGACCGCATCGGCGTTGCGGAATTCCTCCGGAATGTGCGCGATGTCCGTGTCGTAGGCCACCTCGATGCCCTCGCGGGAAAGCTGCTCGGACATCTCACTCGGCGTGCGGTCGTATCCCGCGATGGTGGCACCTTGCCGATTGAAGTAGCGTGCAAGGCCGCTCATGCCGATGCCGCCAATGCCGATGAAGTAGAGGTGTTTCGGGCGTTCCATGCTCATGCCTTGTCCTTGTTATTCAACGTTGCCGAACGCGCAAGACGTATCACTTCCACGGCGATAGCCTCCGCCGCATTGTTCATGCCCAGGCTCTGCATCGCCGCTTTCAGGCGTTCGCGTTCGTTCTTATCATCGACGAGTTTCAGGATCGCGTCGCCGAGATCCTCCCGCGCGCGTTCATCCTTTATGAGCACTGCCGCACCCCGGCCGGAAAGTGCCCGCGCGTTCATCGTCTGGTGATCTTCCGCCGCTGTCGGCAAAGGCACAAGGATCGAAGGCAACGCGACCAGGCAGAGTTCGCTTACGCTGATCGCGCCGGCGCGTGCCACGGCCACATCGGCCACGGCATAGGCGAGATCCATGCGCGCGATGAACTCGTGCACCTTGCAATCCGCGTAACCGAGTTTCTCAGCAGCCGCCTTGGCTTGTGCGAAGTAGGGACTGCCTGTTTGCCAGATCAGCTGCACGCCGTGTTTCTGCAATGCGGGCAATGCCGCTTCGATTCCTAGGTTGATGCCGCGCGCGCCCAAGCTGCCACCGGTGATGAGCACGATTGGCGTGCCATCACGCAATCCGAAATGTTCCAGTCCGCGCGGACGTTTACCGGTAAGCCGCACCATTTCTTGTCGCACCGGATTGCCGGTGAGCAGGATCTTTTCCGCCGGGAAGAAGCGATCCATATTGGGATAGGCGACGCAGATCCGCGATGCGCGCTTCGCCAGCATTCGGTTGGTAGCGCCGGGGAAGCTGTTCTGCTCTTGCACGAGCGTGGGTACGTTTGCGCGTTGTGCCGCCGCCAGCACGGGTCCGCTGGCATAGCCGCCGACACCGATGGCGATGTCCGGCTCGAAGGTGTGTACAATGCGACGGGCTTTCAGCAAGCTCTTGATCAAGCGCCACGGCAGGCCGACATTGCGCCACGGTGCGCTGCGCTGAAAGCCGCGGATCGGCAGACCGATGATGGAATAGCCCGCAGTCGGCACTTTTTCCATCTCCATCTTTCCTAAAGCACCTACGAATTGGAAACGCGTCTCCGGTTCGCGCTCCTTCACGGCGTTCGCGATGGCGATGGCCGGGAAGATGTGCC
>JBEPUG010000162.1:0-7547 GCA_041691695.1 Flavobacteriales bacterium | reverse complement strand
CCAGCGGAATGTGCCGGGAACGTGCACGTTTGCTGGAGGCCGAAGGCATCGCGGTCCACGCGTTCACCGATGTGAAACCGCGCGTTGTTCCGGGCTATGCGTTCATTCCGCACAACGAGTTGCCTTCTTCTGGCGAAGCATTCATCGTCTCCTTCATTTCGCAACGCGGCACGGGGGATCGCATTGCGGAATTTCTCGCCTCGCGAGGTTTGGTGGAGGGCGAGGATTTCGTGCTGGCAGCGTAGCTTGTTGAAGCTTATGCGCATGAACAGTAGTTACGCTTCTTCGAACTGAACGCCGTGATCGCCGTTACCTTGTCACAACACCTGATCGATGGAACCGACCTCAACAGCAACTCCCTTCCAAACGGAGCAATTGAAAGCCCTGCGCACCCATTTCGAAAGCGAAGCCACGCGGCCGCTCAAGGTCCGCCGTGCAGCGTTGAAGGCGTTGAAGCACTCCCTGAAGAAGCACGAGGAAGATCTGCTCAGTGCCATGCACTCCGACATGCGCAAGCCTCGCTTCGAGGCATACATGGCGGACATCGGAATGGTGTATGCCGAGATCAGCGATGCGCTGGAGAACTTGGGCGAATGGATGCAGCCCACTGAGGTTGACTCACCGATCAGCCTGTGGCCCGCGAGCAGTTCCATCCATCCACAGCCGTTGGGCGTGGTGCTTATCATTTCTCCGTGGAATTATCCCGTGGTGCTTGCGCTTTCCCCATTGGTGGGCGCGATCGCAGCGGGAAACTGCGCGGTAGTGAAGCCCAGCAACGAAGCCCCGAGGACCGCTGAAGTATTGGAGCGGATCCTGACCGAAGCGTTCCGGAAGGACCATGTGCTTGTGGTGCAAGGATCCGGCAGCGCTGTCGTTCCGCCGTTGATCGATGCCTTCAACTTCGACCACATCTTCTTCACCGGAAGCACCAACGTGGGTCGGAAGATCCTGGCGCAAGCGGCACCTCAGTTGGTGCCCGTCACCCTGGAGCTCGGTGGCAAGAGCCCCGCGATCGTGGACAGCAAAGCGAACATCGACCTAGCGGCGAAGCGGATCGCGTGGAGCAAGTTCTTCAATGCCGGACAGACGTGCATCGCTACGGATCACGCGGTGGTGCATGCTTCGGTGATGGAGCCTTTTCTCTCCGCCTTCGCGAAGCACACGGAGCAATTCTACGGGAAGGACCCGCGGCAAAGTCCGCATTTTGCGCGGCTGGTGAATGACAAGAACTTCGAGCGGGTGCGGGGATATCTCGGCGATGGCCGCATCCGCTTCGGCGGACAGCACGATGCGACAGAACGCTACATCGCACCAACCGTATTGACGGACGTTCCAATTGATAGTTCCGTGATGACAGAGGAGATCTTCGGGCCGATCCTGCCGGTTATCCCCTGGAACGAGCCGGAGGAAGTGCTTGCTCTCGTGCGCCGGAATCCGACGCCGTTGGCTCTATACGTCTTCAGCAAAAGCGGGAAAGCACAGCGCTATTTTACGGAACGCATCGCCTTCGGTGGCGGATGCATCAACCATTGCCTGTTGCACTTTGGCAACCCGGAACTTCCATTCGGTGGCGTGGGCAACAGCGGCATGGGGCGCTACCACGGGAAACGCAGCTTCGACCTGTTCAGCCACCACCAGGGCATCGTGCGTGCTGGCGTCCTACCCGAACCGGGCATCCAGTATCCGCCGTATTCCAATTGGAAAGAGCGCGTGTTGCACTGGGCGATGAAGTGATCGATCAAAGAGCCGCTGTGCGGCTTAAGCGACTCAAGCCGCGATCAGCCGCTGCATTCGATCGAAAAGGTCGTCCTCCCCGAAAGGCTTTTGCAGCAGATCGTTCGCCCCGGAGCCTTCCACCATCGCGAGCAGATGCGGCAGCTCGTATGCGGTAAGGATCAGCACCGGCGTGGTGATGCCCTTCTCGCGGAGATCCTGTACCAAAGAGAGACCATCCACATGCGGCAGTCCAAGGTCGATCAGCAGCAGGTCAACAGGCTCATCCTGCATCATCCGGTCCAGCTCACTGCCGTCCTTCAGCGTGGTAACGCGCCAGCCATGATCCAATAAGTGATGTGCCACAAGCAGGCGGACCATGGGGTCGTCCTCGATAAGCATAACGTGTGGCATGGCGGCGCGGTTTGCGCGGTCCTACGCATGAAAGGGCGCAGAGGTTCGGGCAAAATGGGCCCGGGAGGCGAAGAGATGCGGAGAATGCCCTAACCCCTCTCCCGGGGAGAGGTGAATTCGCATCCGCGCCTGCGACTACCCTACAGCTTCCCCGTGATGAGCTTTATGATATCGTGCCCATTCACTGCGATGATCACCGTGAGCAGGAAGACCATGCCCGCCATCTGGGCGTACTCCATCACCTTTTGGCTGGCCGGTTTGCGGGCCACCGCCTCGTAAAGCAGGAACACCACATGACCGCCGTCCAGCGCTGGGATCGGCATAATGTTCAACACCGCCAAGGCCAGGGACAGGAAGGCCGTCATCTCCCAGAAGCGCTGCCAGATCCAATGCGGACCGTAGGCCTTGCTCATCGCGATGAGGCCACCCATCTGCTTCATGCCCGCTTTGCTGCCGAGCAGTTTGAAGGAGGATACGTTGTCCTTGAGGCGCTGCCAACCATACTTGAACCCCGCAGGGATACTGCTGAAGAAGGAGAACTTCTCCGTTGCGAATTTGAAATACTCGGTAGGCGGTCTCGGCGCAAGGCCTACGATGCCATTCTCGTCCACCTCCACCGGAACGCGGACCTCATGGCCTTCGCGCAGCAGCGTCACTTCCACAGGCTGGTCCTTGCGCCCTTTCACGGCCTCCACGAAATCCTGGAAATAGCGCGCGGGCTTGCCGTTCACCGCTACGATACGATCACCCTTGCGGAAGCTGCCGGTCTTCATCGCGTTGTTGCCGGGCAATACCGAATCCACATAGAACGGGAAGCGGGGGCTGAAGAGGATCTTGTCGTTGTTCTCGAGAATGCGCTCTTGGATATCCGCGCTCAGGGCGATCTCCTTCTTCTCCAACTTTCCAGTGGAAGGATCTTCGCGTTCCACAGTAACGCTGCGTGAGCCATCGATGAGTATCGCAAGCGAAACATCCTCCAGCGTTTTCGGGTTCCGCCCCTCCACGCCAACGATCATATCCCCATCCTGGAAGCCCTCGGACTTCATGAGTTCGCTGGGCGTAACACCGAAGGTGAGGTTCTGAAGCGGCAGGAATTCGCGCCCCCAAACGAAGAGCACCATCGCATAGATCGCGAAGCCTAGGATGAGGTTCATCGTTACGCCACCCACCATCACAATGAGGCGCTGCCACACGGGTTTGGCGCGGAACTCCCACGGCTCCGGAGGCTTCTTCATGCGCTCCATCTGCTCGGCGTCCATGCTCTCGTCCACCATGCCGGCGATCTTCACATATCCACCAAAAGGCAGGCAGCCGATGCCGTAGACGGTCTCACCGATCTTCTTCTTCACGATGGCGTAGGGTGCATCGAAGAAGAGGAAGAACTTGTCCACGCGCATGCCGAAGATCTTGGCGGGCAGGAAGTGGCCGAACTCGTGCAGGGCCACGAGGATGGACAGGCCAAGGATCAATTGTCCGGCGTAGATCAGGATCTCCATTGAGGGGAATTCATCGCCTCGTGTGCCGCGCGCCGGGTCTCGGCATCGCTGGCTTCGAGGTCTTCAAGCGTGGGCGAAGGCACAAAGGTCGCCTTTGCGAGGCGATCGGAGATGAGTTCGCTCATCTCCAGGAATCCGATGCGCTCTTGCAGGAAGAGTTCGACGGCGATCTCGTTGGCGGCGTTGAGCACACATGGCGCGTTGCCACCGCGTTCCATGGCGGCCAAGGCAAGTCCGAGATTCGGGAAGGCATCAAGGTCCGGCTGCTCGAAGGTGAAGGCCGGGACCTTTGTGAAATCGAAGCGCGGCCAAGTAGTGGCCAATCGTTGCGGATAGGCCAAGGCGTATTGGATAGGCAGCCTCATATCCGGCAGGCCGAGCTGGGCTTTCATGCTGCCGTCGCGGAATTGCACGAGGCTGTGGATGATGCTTTGAGGATGCACGACGATATCGACCTGTTCCGACCGCAGGTTGAACAACCACTTCGCCTCGATCGCTTCGAGGCCCTTGTTCATCAGGCTGGCACTGTCGATCGTGATCTTCGCGCCCATGTCCCAGTTGGGATGCTTCAACGCCTGCGCCTTCGTCACCAGTGCCAATTCCTCCTTCTTCTTTCCGCGGAACGGACCACCACTGGCGGTGAGGACGATCTTCTCGATCGGGTTCTCCCATTCACCGGCGAGGCATTGGAAGATCGCGCTGTGCTCGCTGTCCACCGGATAGATGTTCACCGCTTTCGCTTGCGCCCGCTTCGTCACCAATTCACCGGCAACGACGAGTGTTTCCTTGTTGGCCAGGGCGATGGCCTTACCCGCATCGATCGCCGCCAACGTGGGGCGCAATCCGGCGTAGCCCATCATGGCGGTGAGCACCGTGTCAATGCTTTCCATCTGCACGGCCTGCGCGATCGCCTCCGCACCTGCGAAGACCTTCACTCCAAGCGGGAACAGGGCATCGCGCACCTCGGCATAGCGACTCTCGTCGCCGATCACCACCGCGTTCGGGTTGAACTCCTTTGCTTGCGCGATCAGTAGTTCCGCGTTCTTCCCGGCAGTGAGAAGTTCCACAGTGAAGTGCTCGGATTGCTCGCGCACCACATCCAAGGCCTGTGTGCCTACGGAACCGGTTGAGCCAAGGATGGCGAGACGTTTCATGCGGAAGGTTGACGGAGGGTCCTTGTTGTGATGAGCGTAACGGGTGTTAGCAACGATGCAAAGATCGCCATTGACGCTCAGCCCCACTAAACCGACCCGAATGGGCACTCGCAGAATCTAGGTGTGAGCTATCAGCCGTTCACCTTCTCCACCACCACGGCGGTGCCGTATGCGAGCACTTCGGTCATGCCGGCCATCACCTCGTTCGCATCATAACGCATATTCAGGATAGCGTTGCAGCCTAGGTCCTGGCCGTGTTTGAGCATCAGTTGGAGCGCTTCCTCGCGGGCCCGCTCGCAGAGTTCTGTGAAGATCTGGCTCCTGCCGCCGAAAATGGCCATGAAGCCGCCGGCCATGTTGCCGAGCGCACTGCGGGAGCGAACGGTGATGCCCCGGACCAGGCCGAGTTGACGAGTGACGCGATACCCTTCCAAAGAAGTGCTGGTAGTGACCAGTACGTTGATGTCCATGATGATGTGTGTTCGGTGATGTGATCCCGTAACGCGATGGCGGCCGACCTAACGCCAAAGATGCGTGCTTCCCCCCATGCACCGCTCAACGGGTAGCCGACGCCCTGCGCAAACGGTCGTTGATCGCTGCACCCAAGCCTTCCTGCGGGAAGATCTCCGCAAGGATCACCTCTGCGTCGCTGGCATCCAAGCTTCGGAGTGTTGCGAAAAGATGGCGCGCGGCCTCCGCGATATTGCCGCTCGGAGATAGCACTTCGGTGCGCCATGCATCATGCTTCTCCGTGAACGCGATCACCGCGACGCGCTGGCCTGCGTGCTGCTTCAGCTGGGTTTTCACATCACCGATATATACCGGCTTACGCGGCGCGTAGTGGCTTTCCAGCATACCGGGAGATGCGGGCAGCACGCTTTTCTTCGCCACGCCTACTGCGCCGATCACGGTTTCGATCTCCGCCAGAGGTGTGCCACCGGGGCGATAGATCACCCATTGCCCTGCTCTCGACTCCGCTCGACCTGACAGTTCCGGTTCCCAGCCGATGATGGTGCTTTCCACACCAACGGTGCAGGGTCCTCCGTCCAAGATGTATGGGATCTTTTCTCCGAGTTGATCTGCCACATGTTGCGCGGTGGTGGGGCTCACATAGCCGAAGGGATTCGCGCTGGGCGCAGCGAGCGGGAACTCCAGTGAACGAAGCAATTCCAGCGCCATGGGATGCGCGGGCATGCGCACGGCAACCGTGTCCAAACCGCTGGTGACGAGATCGGGGACGCGAGCGGTTTTCGGCAGCACCAACGTCAACGGACCCGGCCAGAATTTCTCCATCAAGGCCTCCGCTTCTTTTCGCATGCCCATTCGGTCAAGGTCGGGAAAGGACACCACTTCTTTCATTTGCTCCACGCTGTGAACATGCACGATCAATGGATCGAAGGCGGGGCGCTGCTTGGCTTGGAAGATCTTCAGAACTGTGGTCTCATCGTATGCGTTCGCCGCCAATCCATACACGGTCTCGGTGGGAATGGCCACGACCTCGCCTTTGCGCAAGAGGTCCGCTGCGGTTTGTATATCGGTACCGATGGGCATGGCGCGAAGGTCGGATGAACACAGGGATCATTCCTTGTTGTTCACGCCGCGGCCCGAGATCTCCGCTTCACCCACTTGTACACTTCGAACCACGCCACGGAAGCGAAGCCGATCGCGGTGGTGAGCAGCAATAGCGCTGGTGTGAGCGGCGCCATGTCGAACAAGCGGGCCACCGGTGGAACGTAAAGCGTGATGCCCAACGCCAACAAGGTGATCAGCACCACCACTTGTAACACCCTGTTGGTGTTCCGGGCCGCTGCGATGAACGATCGTGTGAAGGACCGGTCCACGAACGTGAGGCCGATGTTGGCCATGATCAACGTACTGAAGACCATGCTGCGGACCAGTTCTTCCGCGAAGCCTTGCTGAAGACCGATACGGTAGCTGGCCAATGTGCCAATGGTGATGGCCAAGCCCTGCCAAAGGCTGATGCGGATCTCCCTCCACGAGAGGAAGGTCTTATCCAACGGACGCGGCGGGCGCTGCATGCCGCCCTTTTCCAATGGCTCGCTCTCATAGGCGATGCTGCAGGTGGGACCCATGATAAGCTCCAGGAAGATCACGTGCATCGGCGTGAAGATGTTGGGGAACTTCCAGCCCAGGAACAACGGCAACGACACCGTGAGGATGATGGGAATGTGGATCGAGATGATGTACTGCACGGCCTTCTTCAGGTTGTCGTAGATCTTGCGGCCCATGGCCACGCCCTCTACCATGCCCGCCAGGTCGTCGTCTGTCAACACGAGGGAGGCAGCTTCCTTGGCCAGCTCGCTGCCGCGCTTGCCCATGGCCACACCGATGTGCGCGGCCTTCAACGCCGGTCCGTCGTTCACACCGTCGCCGGTCATCGCAACCACGTGGCCATCCGCCTTCAACGCTTCGATGATGCGCAGTTTCGCCTCGGGGAACATGCGCGTGAAGATGTCCGTGCGGCGCACCGCTTCGCTGAATGCCGGCTCTTCCAAGCGCAGCAGTTCCTCGCCATCCAAAGTGCGCCGGTCACCGTGGAAGCCGATCTGCTTGGCGATGGCCGACGTGGTGACGGCATTGTCTCCGGTGATGATCTTCACGTCGATGCCCGCCTCTTCGAACTTGCTGAACACCTCGCGGATGTTGGGTTTCGGCGGATCGACGAATGCGACCAAGCCTAAGTATTCTATCTGGAAATCCTCCTGGTTCCTGGGATAGGTTTCCGGAGGATCCTTCACGTAACCCACAC
>JBEPUG010000161.1:0-7562 GCA_041691695.1 Flavobacteriales bacterium | reverse complement strand
TGGCCTTTCTGGGTGGTTGAGCAGCGGCGTCAATCGGCGAAATCGCAGTTTTCCCTTCATCCCGCTTTTCTTCAACGCTCACCCGCGTAAAACTCACGACGGACACCCTCGGCGGTGGTGATCGCTCTGCGGACCTTAGCCGCCATGAGTGATGGGGAACAAGGGATCTGTCCATTGAGCATCGTGCCCGTTCGGCGCGAACCGGATGACCGTGCGGAGCAAGTAAGCCAGTGGCTCTTCGGGGAAACGGCGGACGTGCTGGAGCATCGCCCGAAATGGACCTTGCTGCGATTCCATCACGACGGCTATCAAGGTTGGGTGGACAACAAGCAACTGCAGCCCGCCCGCGATGGCGTGGACCAAATGCCCGTCCGTTCCATCGAACAGTTCATGCACGTCTCCACCGCTGCTGGCGCCATGGTGATGCCCTTCGGCGCAGTGCTGCCCGCCTACTCCGGCGGCCAATTCGATATCGGTGCGGAGCGGCTTGCCTTCCCCGGTCACACCACCGCGCAGCCCAACGGCACTCACGTGATGCGCATGCTGGCGGTGAAGGACCAGTGGCTGAACACACCCTATCTCTGGGGCGGTCGCTCTCCATTCGGCGTGGATTGCTCCGGCCTCACCCAGATGCTATTTCTCGTTGGTGGGATCGCCTTGCCACGCGATGCCTGGCAACAGGCCGAACTCGGCAGGACCGTGGAGAACGTCGAGATGGCAACTACGGGAGATCTAGCCTTCTTCAGCAATGACGAGGGGCGCGTGGTCCATGTGGGCATTGTCCTCGAGCAGCGACGGATCCTGCATGCCTCGGGTCGTGTGCGCATCGACACCATTGACGCGGAAGGGATCTTCAACGCGGAGGAGAAGCGCCACACGCACAAGCTTAGCCAGCTGAAGCGGGTGATGTGATCACTAGCCGCAGTCTAGAAGTGCAACGTGTACTGGAATACGGGCAGCAGTGCCAGTTGCGGAACCGGCTTGATGGTCTGCGTGCGATCATCGTAGTAAGAGTAGACCGCGGTGCTTGAGTTGAGCACGTTCTGCAAGTCGAGCTTGAACTCGTGACTGACCTTGGGCCGCCCGATGCGATAGGCCACCACCACGTCTACCTTGTGGATGGGGGCGCCTTTCACGCTCCACGGTTCGCCGCCATCCTTCTGCTCACCGGCGGCGATGCTGGCCTGCAGGTCGATCGGCGTAGCATACTGGCCGCCCATCAGCGAATAGCGGAAACCTGTGGTTAGGACGTGGTCTTTTCCTGCCCGACCCATCTGCCATTCCTTGGTGGAAAGCACATTGGCCACCGTCCCCATGTTGAAGCGCGAGTTCCTCCACACCCCGTCCAACGCCTTGTAATGCGCGTTGCTGAAGCTACCCGTGGCCAGGAAATGCCAGCCGTGCGTGAAGTATTTCTCCAGCGCCATCTCAATGCCGACGTTGCGCCCCAGCCCTTCGTTCACAAGGGCCTTAACGGTGAACCAGTCAGCTTGGTTCACCAAACTGAATGCGCTGTTCGGATCATTCTCCACCGGCACGTCATAGAGATGCTGGTAGTACGCTTCGAGCGTGAAGCGGATGTCCTCGGTGATCATCCGTTCATATCCGAGCACGAGATGCGCAGCCTTGGTGAGCCCGAGATCGGTGTTGGGCCGCATCGTTCCGCCCGCCGCATTCTGAACTTCCGCATAGTAGGTCATCAACGTTTCAATGCGCGAGTGCAGGCCGGCACCGAGCGTGAATGCTTGCTCAGGCCGTTGCTGGAAACGGATGCCGAGTCGCGGCTCTACGCTGGTGGCGCTCTCGAGGCCGAAGTGTAGCACATGCACGCCGCTGGTCATGCTCCAACGCTCGCTCCAGCGCCACTTCCAGCTGGTGAACGCTTGGAAGGTGATGGCATCGCCGCGCTCGCCCACATCCGTCACCATCCGTTGCTGGTCGTTTTGCCACGTATTGGAACTGAGTCCGAACTGATCGAAGGAAAGGATGACGCCGCTGCGCAGCTTGCTCTTCGCATCGAGCTTGACGTTGAGCGTACTGGCGATGCGCGTGGTCCATCGGCTGAGATTGTCCTGGTTGCGCAGTTCGAGGTGATCCACTCCGGGCACGGGCGCCTCATCATAGACGGTGCCGCTGCCATTGCCGCTGAGGGAGATGCTGCTGAGTACATAACTGTTCTGGCCGAGCGTGAGCGTGTGCTCCAAGCCCAGCACACCCATGCGCGAGCCGAAGTCCGCGCGGTTGAACAGCGTGTCGCCGGTGACGCCCTTGTCCTCCTGGATGATATGGCTGATGCCACCGAGGCCGAAGAGTGTGAAGATGCCCGCATGCCCGGCCGGGATCTTCAACTTGAAGCAAGCGTCGGTATAGTTCGGCACACCACCGTAGTCCACGATACCGGCCTTGTCCAGCAACGACAGCGTGGAGTAGCGGTAGTTGGCGATGTAGGATCCGCCTTTCACGCCGGGCATAGGCCCTTCCGCTGTTAGGTCCGTGCCGAGAACACCGGCTTTCAATGTGTATTCCTGCTTGGTATCGTTGCCGTCGCGCAGGTGCATGTCGAAGACCGCGCTCGTGGCATTGCCGTATTCCGGCGCGAAAGCACCGGTATAGAATTCGGAATTGTCGAGCATGTCGCTGTTGAGCACGTTGATCGCACCTCCAGTGCTGCCCTCTTCGCTGAAATGGTTCGGGTTGGGGATCTCAATACCCTCGAGCCGCCAGAGCACGCCGGTGGGTGAATTGCCACGCGCCACGATGGAATTGTCGCCGGTGGCATCGCCCGCCACGCCCGGGAATGCGCTCACCATACGCGCCGGATCGTTGATGCTGCCCGCGATGCGCGATGTCTCTTCCACACTGATCGTCCGCGCGCTCACCGTGGCCATATCATTCCGCACTGCACCGCGCTCCTTCTTCGCCGTAACGGTGACCGCCTTCATCTCCGTGATGGAACTGGAGAGCATGATGTTCAGCACCGACTCCTTTCCGGCGGTGACCAGGATGTTGTTGAGCGTGGCATCGTCCAAACCGATGGCGCGCACCCGTAGATCAATGCGGCCCACAGGCACGTTGATGATGGTGAAGCGCCCATCCACATCGGTGACGGCACCGAGTGGCGGTGTGCTGCCGATCACCGCGATGGCGGCACCGATCACCGGCTGCCGGGAATCCGCGTCCAGGATGGTGCCGCGCACGGTCTGGCTGTTGGCGAGTGGTGAGGCCTGCTGCGCGAATGCTTGTCTTCCGCAAGCGGTTATCATGAAGATGGAAAGCAGGAGATGAAGGATCGATCGGATCATGGGGTGGTTCGTATGCACCTATGACAGCGATACATCCGCTTACCCCTATTCTTCATGAAAAGAAATATTCAAACGCCTGTCATGCCGGGCTTGACCCTGTATCACATCCGCAAATGTCGGAGAACGCAGTACGAATGTCTTGCGAGTGTGACCCCGGCGCCGGGGCCGGGGTCACAAGCATGGAAGTCGTTCAGAAACGCACGCCCAGTCCGAAGCGATAGCCGAACCAGCCCTTCACGTCCGCATCGCTGCTGGTATCGTTTATCACGAGGTTCTCCGGAGGAAGGGTACTCAGGTTTGCGCCCGTCTCCGGATCGCGCCAATCGCTCACCAGCAGATCGAAGCTCGGACCGGCAGAAAGCACGAGATGCTTCCCGAAGGTGTAGCTGTAGGCCAAGGTGACGCGACCAAGTATGTTGGCGGCATCGATCCAGGTGGGCTGCTCGTTCATCTGATCGGCAGTGAGGTCGATGTTGAGCGTGCTGTGCTTGCCTAATCGAGGTTCGGTGCCGAAACCGTATCCAAACGCCCACCCACCATCCGAGGCCACCGGCGGCGACCAGCTGAAGATGTTGTGAAAGCCACGCGTGCCAGTGCGGAAGACGAGCGTGAGCGGCATCACGTCCGTGTAGTCCGCGTCCAGCCGATGATAGCCGCGCCAAGCGAAGCTGAAGATGCCGAAGCTTCCGCCGATGATGGTATCACTGATGTTCACGATGCCCACTTGCCCTCCTTGCACCACACGTGCGATGTTGAGCACCGCCACTTGTCCGCCGCGAACGGTGTCCAGCGCGAAGTTCACGCCACCCGCCACCTGCCCGCCCGTGACCTGCCTCGCGATGTTGAGCGCACCTGCGACCTGGCCGCCGCCCACTTCACCGCGCACCACGTTCACCGCACCCGCCACCTGGGCGCCGGAGACGTTGCTGCCGTAGTTGAGCGTCCCGGCCACCTGCGTCTTGCGCACATCCTTCACCGCCACGTTGAAGGCTCCCGCCACCTGTGCTCCATCACAACTTTGAGTGGTGAGGTTGCCGACGCCCGACACTTGCGTGCCCAACATGCCGCCCTTCACGATGTTCACACCGCCTGCGATCTGTACGCCAGTGAGCGTGTCCCACACCGTGTTCACCAAGCCCGCGATCTGCACGCCTTTCAGCTCGTGCAACGTATGGTTCATCACTCCCGCGATCTGCACGCCCCGTGTATCGCGGCCCACGAGGTTGGCGATGCCCGCGATCTGCGCGCCTTTCACATCGCGCCGCTCCAGATTGGCCAGGCCAGCCAATTCAAAGCCATCCAGCCCGCGCGCATATCCGGCGAATACATTGAGAGACCAGCGGTTCACCACCGCGCCCGCGATGTCGCCATTGCTGCTGATCGAAGGAATGAGGGAGATCTGCCAGTCGCGCGTTTCACCCGTACCGAGGTTCGCAGCTTGGTCCATCTGTGATGCCGGAACAAGCAAGCGTGTAAGGCCGAGTTCTTCCACCGTGGCGCAGCGTTCATTCATGCAGAGCACCTCCATGCGGTCCAAGCGTTCCTCGGGTCGCAAGGTGTAGCGCGCGGGATCGGCTTTCCGTTCGACGTACACCACCGTGTCCCGATAGCCCGAGCAGGCCAACAGCAGCGGCGTGGGGTCACGTCTTCCGGAAGCTTCCAAAATGAACGAGCCCGAGGCATCAGTTCGCACCGCCCGGTCCTCGTGCAACTCATATACCGAAGCCTGAGGAACGGGTGCGCCATCGACGGCATTGAAGACCTGGCCACTCAACTTCACCGGGTCCTTCGCCGCGCCAGCAGTGAGAAGAATGATGTGCTCGCCGCTTTCCTTCAGGATGATCTGCTTCCCCACCAGCTTCTGCAATGCGTGTTTCACGTTGGCATCCGCATTCATGGAAACGATGCTGTCGCCATTCACCAATGCCGCGTTGTAGCTCAACTTGAAGTGAGCGTCATGTGCGATCAAGGCTAATGCCTCCGAGAGCCGCACATGGTCCGCCTGCACTTTCACAGGTCGTTGCAATATGGTCTGCGCTTGCAGCGCGCAAGGCAGGATGAAGACCAACAGCGCCAAGCGCCACGTGCGATCAGCAGCCATCGCCATTCAATGAGTAGTGGCCACGTTGATCCTTCTTCACGGTGATCTGAAAGGTGTCGGCGATAACGCCAAGGATCCGGTCGATGGATTCGTTGTCGAAGTCCGCCGTGAGGCGGCAGGTGCCGATGGCAGGGTTACCAAGCTCTATGCTCACGCCGTAGATGGTCTCCAAGCGTTGCAGTACCTCGGTCATGGGTGCTTCCTCGAACTGCAGGATGCGATCACCCCACACTACGGAAGACGGCAACGCCACGCGAGTAAGGCGATGCGTTGCACGATCATAGGATGCCGCATCCCCAGCGAGCAGGTCCAGCTCCGCATTCTTCGCCTGAACGCGCACGTGGCCGTGCCGCACCTTCACTTCGATCGTGGCGGAGGTATCGTAGGCGCTCACCTCGAAGCCGGTGCCGAGCACTGTCACCAGCACATCCTCGGCCTTCACGGTGAACGGTTTTGTCGTGTCGCGCGCGACTTCGAAATAGGCTTGGCCCTTTAAGGTGATGGAGCGCCTTTCGCCAATGCTGGCGGTCATTTCGGAATGCGGCGAAAGCACCACGCGACTGCTATCCTTCAACACCGTGTGTACCACTTGCGCGGTCGCCGACCAGTCCTGTGCACCAGGGACCAAGAGGATGCGTGCTGCGATGAACAATCCCGCTACAACGGCAGCCGCTGCCAGCCATGTTGCAAAGCGCCGCATGGGCAGCATCCGCAGTACGCGACCGCCGGAAGCATTTCCCCTGATGCGGGCCTGTACTTTCTGCCAAGCTGCATCCACATCCACATCCGGCACGGCTGCGGCATTCGCGCTCCAGCGCCAAGCACGGAGCATGGCCTCCAGCTCCTTGGCGTTGGCGGGATCAGCGGCGGCCCATTGCTCCACGGCTGCGCGCAGGTCGCCGTCCGCTTCGTTGGACGCGTAGGCCGCGAGCTGTTCGCTGGTGATATGTGGTGCTGCGTTCACGATCTCCTTGTTATGACAAACTCCTTCCCCATTACCCCCATCCGCTACCAAACCATTCCCACATCGCCCAGCCCAGCAGCGCCAACGGCATCAGATCCGCCAGTTCCTCGCGCAACGTTTTCAGCGCCTTGCCCATCTGGTTCTCCACCGTCTTTACCGACAGGCCCAGCCGCTCCGCGATCTCGTGGTACTTCAAGCCCTCGTTGCGACTTAGCCGGAAGATCTTGCGCCGTTCCGCGGGAAGCCCTTCGATAACGGCCTGCACGCGTGCGGCGCGCTCCGTCAGCTCCTCCTCACCGCGCTCCTCGCCCATCACCATATCGTCCGTCTCCTCATCCAGCGGACGCATCCGCTTCTTCACAGCCAGCGCGTTCAGGCAGCGATTCCGCACAGCGGTGAAGAGGTAGGACTTCACCGAGGTCTTGATCGATAGCACCTCGCGATCCTGCCACAGGCGTACGAACAATTCCTGCACAATGTCCTCCGCCTGGTCCGCATCCTTCAGGTAGCTCAGCGCGAATCCGCAGAGGGGACGGTAGTGCGCCTTGAACAATTGCTCAAGCGCTTGTGCGTCCCCTGCCGCGATGAGTGCGAGTTCCACGTGTGCCGGTTGAATGGCCACAAAATAACGCGCGCGCTTCTACCGCAGGATCTGCACATAGCCCGACACCTGCTTGCTGCGGCCCTTGCTCATGCCCAAGTTCAGCACGTAGTAGTAGACGCCTTCGCTGAGTTCGTTGCCTGCATCATCCTGTCCCCGGAATATTTTCTGCGTCAGGTCCCCACTATAGACCAAGTTGCCCCACCGACTGAAGAGGTTGAGCGATGCCGAGGTGAAGCCGCCCTGTATGATCCAGGCATCGTTCACACCATCGCCATTGGGGGTGAAGACATTGGGGATCACCAGATCGCAGATCACCTCTTCCACATTCACCACCATGTTCAGCGGGCATCCGTTGGGGTCGTTCACCACCACGGCGTAGGTTCCGGGATCAACGATCGGCAGCGTGTATTGCGTGCTGCCCGTGCTCCAGACGGGGTTCGAATAATCGGGCGGGATCACAAGAAGGATCTGGGCGCCGGAGCAAAGAGTGGTGTCCGGCTGCCATGGGAGTGGCTCCGGATCGTCGACCGGAACGTTGATCGTTTGCGGTGCCACCAAGCATTCTCCGATGCTTGGATGCACTGTGTAAGG
>JBEPUG010000160.1:0-7770 GCA_041691695.1 Flavobacteriales bacterium | reverse complement strand
GGGCACTTGATCTGGCTGCGCGTCTGGGTGATGATGATCTTGCTCATTCTTCGTCCGCCATTGACGGCGGTTGCGGTTTATCCGTTGTACACCTTGTCAAGTTCGATCCCGCGCTGCTTCGCCACCATGGACGCGTCACGCAAGCTGGCCAATGCATTGATGGTGGCCTTCACCACGTTCTGCGGATTGCTGGAACCCTTGCTCTTGGCGAGCACGTCGGTAATACCGGCGGATTCGAGCACTGCGCGCATGGAGCCTCCGGCGATGACGCCCGTACCAGCGGCGGCGGGCTTCAACAACACGTGTGCACCTGCATAGCGGCCTTCCTGCACATGCGGGATGGTGCCATTGCGAAGCGGGATCTTCACCAAATTCTTCTTCGCGTCGTCCACACCCTTGGCGATGGCTTCCTGCACTTCCTTCGATTTACCGAGGCCATGGCCAACTACGCCGTTGCCATTGCCAACCACCACGATGGCGGCGAAGGTGAACGTACGTCCGCCCTTGGTCACTTTGGTCACCCGGTTCAGGGCCACCATCTTGTCCTTAAGCTCGAGGTCGCTGCTTTTGACCTTCTTGGAATTGATGTCTGACATGCTGCGTGTATGGGGTTCAGAAATTGAGTCCGGCTTCGCGGGCGGCGTCGGCCAAGGCCTTCACACGTCCGTGGTAGAGATAGCCGTTGCGGTCGAAGACGACCTGCTCGATGCCGGCCGCCTTGGCCTTCTCGGCGATCGCCTTGCCGACGATCTTGGCCTGTTCGGTACCAGCTGCTTTGTGGGCGCTCGCGTCCTTGAGGCTTCCGGCGCTGACCAACGTGCGGCCTTGCTCGTCGTCGATCACCTGTGCGTAGATCTCCGAGTTGCTGCGGTACACGGTGAGGCGGGGCCTTACTGTGGTACCGCGCAAACGGGTGCGAATGCTGGTCTTGATTCGTGCGCGACGCGCGATCTTGTCGAATGCCATGGTCGATGTTATTTGCCTGCGGCTTTACCGGCCTTGCGGCGGATGTTCTCACCTACGAAACGAACACCCTTGCCTTTGTACGGCTCGGGCTTGCGCAGGCTACGGATCTTTGCGGCCACCGCGCCCAGCATCTGCTTGTCGATACTGTCCAATTGCACGATGGGGTTCTTTCCTTTCTCCTGCACAGCGCTCACCTTGACCTCCGCAGGGAGTTCGAAGAGGATGTTGTGCGAGTAGCCCAAAGAAAGTTGCAGTTGCTGCCCCTTAGCGGTGGCGCGATAGCCCACGCCAACAAGTTCCTGCTTCAGTTGGAAACCCTTGGTCACCCCTTCCACCATGTTCGCCACCAGCGACCGGTAGAGGCCGTGCATGGAACGGTGGTGCTTGAGGTCAGTGGGGCGGCTGAACGTAAGTACGCCGTCCTCCTTGGCCACCTTGATGGCGGGATCCATGGTCTGGGTCAACGTGCCCTTGGGACCTTTCACGGTCACCACGTTCTTGTCACTAATGGTCACCTCCACCCCTGTTGGGATGTCGATGGGTGCTTTTCCGATGCGGCTCATTCCTCTTTCGTTCTTAGCTGATGTAGCAGATCACCTCTCCGCCCACCCCGAGGGTGCGGGCTTCCTTGTCGGTGATCACACCGCGGCTGGTGCTGATGATGGCCACGCCAAGGCCGTTGAGTACGCGTGGCAGACGGCTCGCGTCGGTGTACTGGCGGAGACCTGGGCTGCTCACGCGCTTGAGTTCCTGAATGGCGCTGCGACGGTCAGGGCCGTACTTCAGCGCGATCTTGATCAAGCCCTGCTTGCCATCCTCCTCGGTCTTGTAATTGAGGATGTATCCTTTGTCGTAAAGGATCCGGGTGATGTCCTTTTTGAGGCCGCTGGCTGGCACCTCCACGATCTTCTTTTTCGCCATGATGGCGTTGCGAAGGCGGGTGAGGTAATCGGCGATGGGATCTGTGGTCATTGTCTGTTGGGGTCGTTATTACCAGCTGCTCTTGGTGACGCCGGGGATCTTCCCGTCCAAGGCCATGTTGCGGAAGACGTTGCGGCTGATGCCGAACAAGCGCATATAGCCTTTAGGGCGGCCTGTAAGCTGGCAGCGGTTGTGCATGCGCACCTTGCTGCTATTGGCAGGGAGCTTCTGCAGTCCGTCCCAATCACCAGCGGCCTTGAGAGCCGCACGCTTGGCGGCGTACTTCTCCACCATCTTGGCCCGCTTGCGTTCGCGTGCCTTCATCGATTCTTTTGCCATTGTCTGTCTTTGTTGCGGCTGCGCTTACTTGGTAAAGGGGAATCCGAAGGCGGCGAGTAGCGCCTTGGCCTCGGCGTCGGTCTTGGCCGTGGTCACCACGGTGATGTCCATCCCTTGGATCTTGGCGGTCTTGTCGATGTCGATCTCGGGGAAAATGATCTGCTCCTTCACACCAAAGGTGAAGTTGCCCCGGCCATCGAACCCGGATGCTTTCACTCCGCGGAAGTCGCGGGTACGGGGCAGAGCGACAGCGATCAAGCGATCTAGAAAGTCATACATCTTCGCGCCGCGCAGGGTGACGCGTGCCCCGATGGGCATGCCCTTGCGGAGCTTGAAGTTGCTGATGTCCTTGCGGCTCATGGTAGGCTGTGCACGCTGGCCCGTGATCTGGGTCATCTCCTGCACCGCGTTGTCCACGATCTTCTTGTCGCCTACGGCGCTGCCAAGGCCTTGGTTCACGGCGATCTTCACCAGCCGTGGCACCTGCATCGAGCTCTTGTAGTTGAACTCCTTCTGCAAGGTGGGGACCACCTCATCCTTGTATTTCGCCTTCAGGCGTGGTGCGTAAGTACTCATTGCTTGATGGTCTCTCCGGAACGTTTTGCGTAGCGCACCAGCTTGCCGCTCTTGTCCGCCTTGCGGCCCACACGGGTGGGTTCGCCGCTCTTGGGGTCGATGAGCATGAGGTTGCTGATGTGGATCGGGCCTTCCTTGTCCACGATACCTCCTTGCGGGGTGGCCGTGGTAGGCTTGCTGTGTTTCTTATTGATGCGTGCGCCCTCGACGATCGCGGTGTCCTTCTCACGGATCACCTCGAGTACACGGCCTTGCTTACCGCGGTCAACGCCGGTGATCACCTTCACCATGTCGCCCTTTTTGATATGTGTCTTCTTCTGCATGGTAGCTATTGTCAGAGCACCTCGGGTGCAAGGGAGATGATCTTCATGAACTTCTTCTCGCGCAGTTCGCGGGCGACAGGTCCGAAGATGCGCGTGCCGCGCATTTCGCCGCCGGCGTCCAACAACACCACGGCGTTGTCGTCGAAGCGGATGTAGCTGCCGTCCTTGCGGCGCGTCTCCTTGCGGGTGCGCACTACAACGGCCTTGCTCACTGTGCCTTTTTTGGCGCCGCTGTTGGGCAGTGCGTCCTTGATGGTCACCACCACCGTATCGCCGATGCGGGCGTAACGGCGGGCGGTACCGCCCAGCACGCGGATCACCAGCACTTCGCGGGCTCCGCTGTTGTCGGCCACTGTGAGCCGGGATTCCTGTTGGATCATTGCTTCTGCTCGGTCTTACTTGGCTCGTTCGATCACTTCCACCAGACGCCAGCGCTTCAACTTGCTCATTGGGCGGGTCTCGGCGATGCGTACGGTGTCGCCAACATGAGCGTCACCCTTCTCGTCGTGTGCCATGAATTTGCTGGAGAGCTTCACGAACTTCCCGTACTTCGGGTGCATCACGCGCCGCTCAACGGTCACAGTGATACTCTTGGTCATCTTGTCACTGGTCACGATGCCCACGCGCTCCTTGCGCATTGCGCGCTCCACGGCGGTCGTGGTGGTCTCTGTGCTTTCGGTGCTCATGCTTGGGCGGTGTTTGCCATCTCGCGACGGCGAATTTCAGTGAGGATCCGCGCAACGCTCTTGCGCTTCAGACGCAACTGGGCCGGGCTTTCCACGGGACTCACTGCGTGGTTGAAACGCAACTTGCCCAGTGTGTCCTGCTCGGTCTCCAACTTGTCCTGGAGCTCCGGTCCGGTAAGGTCCTTCAGGTCCTGTTTTTTCGTTTTCATCGCTCGGTCTTATTGGCCGTCGTAATCTTCACGCGTCACGAACTTCGTGGGGATCGGCAGTTTGGCTGCGGCAAGGCGCAAGGCCTCCTTCGCGGTCGCCATCGGCACACCGTCGATCTCAAAAATGATGCGGCCTGCACGGGTCACGGCCACCCAGTGGTCCAGTGAGCCTTTGCCTTTGCCCATACGCACTTCGGCGGGCTTGCTGGTCACCGGCTTGTCCGGGAACACCTTGATCCACACTTGGCCTTCACGCTTCATGTGGCGGGTAAGGGCTACACGGGCAGCTTCGATCTGACGGCCGGTGAGCCATACACTCTCCATAGCCTTGAGGCCGAAGGAGCCGAGGGCCACGCGATGGCCGCGCTGGGACTCGCCTTTCATGCGGCCCTTGTGCATATTGCGGCGCTTACTGCGCTTCGGTTGCAACATGATTCTTAGTTGTTAGGACGATTACCTCCACGATTTCCACCTGGGCCGAGACGTTCGCCGCCAGGACCTCCTGGGCCACGACGCTCACCACCGGGACCACCTGGGCCACGACGTTCGCCTCCGGGACCACCTGGACCACGACGCTCACCGCCGGGACCACCTGGGCCGCGACGTTCGCCTCCGGGACCTCCTGGGCCACGACGCTCACCTCCACGGCGCTCACCAGGACCCATGCGCATGCCGCCTGGTCCCTTCACCTGTCCTTGGTTCGGGCTTAGGTCACGCTTGCCATACACTTCGCCGCGCATGATCCAGCACTTCACTCCGATGCGTCCCATCTTCGTATGGGCCTCGGTAATGGCAAAGTCGATATCAGCACGCAACGTGTGCAAGGGTACGCGGCCCTCACGATACTTCTCAGTGCGGGCGATCTCGGCACCGTTCAAGCGGCCGCTCACCTGCACCTTGATGCCTTCAGCGCCCATACGCATCGTGCTCGCTACGCTCATCTTCATGGCGCGACGGAAGCTGATGCGGCCCTCCAACTGGCGGGCGATGCTGTCTGCCACCAAACGGGCGTCTAGCTCAGGACGCTTGATCTCAAAAATGTTGATCTGAACGTCCTTGCCGGTGAACTTCTTCAGTTCCTCGCGCAATTTGTCCACTTCGGTACCGCCACGACCGATGATCACGCCAGGGCGAGCAGTGTTGATCGTAACGGTCACGAGTTTCAGGGTGCGCTCGATGATGATGCGGGACACGCTCGCCTTCTTTAGGCGGGCCATCAGGTACTGGCGGATCTTCTCATCCTCCACCAGCTTGTCGGCGTAGTTATCGCCGCCGTACCAGTTGCTGTCCCAGCCTTTGATGAGGCCGAGGCGCTGTCCGATCGGGTTTGCTTTCTGTCCCATTATGCTTTTTTCTCGGCGATTTCCTCAGGGGCTGCGTCCACGATCAGGGTGACGTGGTTGCTGCGCTTCTTCATGCGATAGGCTCGGCCTTGGGGAGCGGGCAGCATGCGCTTGAGTCCCGTGCTCTCGTCCACCATCACCGTCTTCACGACCAGTTTGGTGTCACCGGCCTTCTTTTCGTTCTTGGCCTCCCAGTTGGCGATGGCGCTCATGAGGAGCTTCTCCAAAGGCTTGCTGGCGTGGCGGGTACTGAAGCGCAGCAGGCCCAAGGCCCGTTCCACTTCCACCCCACGGATGTTGTCCGCTACCTGGCGCATCTTGCGCGGGCTGGTGGGCACCTTGCGGAGACTCGCTACCGCAACGGCCTTCTTGGCCTCCTTCCGCTTGTCCGCGGCTATTTTCTTGCGCGATCCCATGTTACTTCCTGTTGTTGCCGGCGTGTCCACGGAAGGTGCGCGTCGGGGCGAATTCGCCCAACTTGTGGCCCACCATGTTCTCGGTCACGTAAACCGGGATGAACTTGTTGCCGTTGTGCACCGCGAAGGTGATCCCCACGAATTCCGGGGTGATGGTGCTGGAACGCGACCAGGTCTTCAGCACGGTCTTCTTACCGGCCTGCTGCATGTCGGTCACGCGCTTCGCCAACTTGTAGTGGACGAACGGGGGTTTCTTGAGTGAACGGCTCATCTTCTATCGGGGTCTCAGGCCTTCTTGTGGTTGGCCCGCTGGATAATGAACTTGTTGGAGATGCGCTTGGGTGCGCGGGTCTTCTTGCCTTTCGACAATAGGCCATTGCGGCTGCGCGGGTGTCCGCCGGAAGCGCGTCCCTCACCACCACCCATCGGGTGATCGACAGGGTTCATCACCACAGGACGAACGCGCGGACGACGACCTTGCCAACGGCTGCGGCCGGCCTTACCACTGCGTTGCAGCATGTGCTCGGCGTTACCCACCGTGCCTACTGTGGCCATGCAGGAGACGAGCACCATGCGGACCTCGCCGCTGGGCATCTTCAGCGTGGCGTAGCGGCCTTCGCGCGCATTCAGCTGGGCAAAGGTGCCTGCGCTGCGTGCGAAGGAACCGCCCTTGCCGGGCTGCAATTCAACGTTGTGCACCAAGGTGCCCAAGGGGATGTCGCTCAAGGGAAGCGCATTTCCCACCTCGGGAGGAGCGCCCTTTCCACTGACGATCACCTGGCCCACCTTCAGACCGCTGGGTGCGAGGATGTACCGCTTCTCGCCGTCCGGGTAGTGGATCAGCGCGATCCGGGAGCTGCGGTTCGGGTCATACTCAATCGTCTTCACGATACCCGCGATGCCGGCCTTGTCACGCTTGGTGTCGATAAGACGATAGCGCTGCTTGTGACCACCGCCGATATAGCGCATGGTCATTTTGCCCGAGTTGTTGCGGCCGCCACTCTTATTGGCCCGTCCACGCAACAGGCTTGCCTCGGGGGTGCCGGTCGTGACCTCTTCGAAGTCGATCGCCACCTTGTGCCGGGTACCGGCGGTGACGGGATTCATTTTACGAATGCCCATGGTCTTTCTGTCGGGGTCAGAGGTTGCTGTAGAGGTCGATGGACTCGCCCGCCTTGAGAGTGACGATGGCCTTCTTCCATGTTCCGGTGCTTCCGCGCAGGATGTTCGTCTTCGTGTAACGGGTGCGGTCCTTGCCGCGGACGATCATGGTGCGCACGCCGGTAACGGTGACGTTGAACTCCTTCTCGACCGCATTGCGGATCTCGACCTTGTTGCTCTTGCGGTCCACCACGAAGCCATAACGACCTTCCTTTTCGCTTTGGGCGGTCATCTTCTCGGTGATGAGGGGGCGGATGAGGATGTTCATGGCGCTTACTTGCTAAGGGTGGATTCCAGCGGGGCGATGGCGTCAGCGGCGATCAGCACCCGGTTGGCGTTCATGATGTCGTAGGTGTTCAACTCGCTCGCGATCACCACGCGCGCTCCTTGGAGGTTGCGCGTGCCGAGCAGTACGTTGTCGTTCTTGGTGGCGAGCACCAAGAGCGCCTTGCGACCGGTGAGGTCGAATGCCTTCAGCATGCCGGCGTAGACCTTCGTCTTCGTGCTGTCCATACCACTGCCGTCCAGCACCGTAATGGTACCGCTCTTGGCCTTGTGCGTGAGGGCGCTGCGACGTGCGAGGTCCTTCACTTTCTTGTTCAGCTTGAAGTGGTAGTCGCGTGGCTTCGGGCCGAACACGCGTGCACCGCCCTTGAACAAGGGGCTCTTGATGGAACCCTTGCGGGATCCGCCGGTGCCCTTTTGGCGATGCAACTTCTTCGTGGAACCGCTCACTTCACTCTTCTCCAAGGTCTTGGAGGTGCCTTGGCGACGGTTCGCCAAATGTTGCTTCACGTCCAACCAGATGGCGTGATCATTCGGCTCTACGC
>JBEPUG010000159.1:0-7827 GCA_041691695.1 Flavobacteriales bacterium | reverse complement strand
GTGTATAAGAGACAGGGCTTGGAGGTAAAACCATTTGTTGTCTCTGTGAAATCCTCGTTGTGGAAGTTGGTGAGATAGTAGCGCACGGTGAGCGTGACGCCGTCAGGACCTTGAATGCCTGCGAAGACCGATTGGTAGACTGGGCTGTTACGATCGCTGAACCACACGTTGAACTTGTCCACTTTGCGCTCGTTCTCGAAGCGCTTCTCCTTGTAGTTGAAGGGCAGCTCCACTTCATATCCCGCAAAGAACAAGGTCTGGTTCATGTGCCCGAGCTTGAATCCAACGGGTATGCCCACATTGTAGGTCCGGTACTTGTATCGTGTGTTGGTGGAGTCCTGGGTTTGATAGATGAAGCCTTGGTTGCGGATGTCCATTCCGGTATACAGGCCGAAGTGTGAACTCAGGTCATAGTTCAACATCCATTGCGCGTTGAAGAAGGGGGAGAATCGGACGACAGCGCCATTCTCGGAACCGTTCACGTCCAGCAAGGGGACCGAAAAGATCCATTCGCCGCTTGCGGAGGAATAGAACTTTCCAGGCTCGGTGTAATTGGGTCCCTTATCCTGTGCATGGGCCAACTGAAGAAGGGATATCAACGCAAGGAGTGAAAATGTTCGCATGGGTGTGGATCTACAGGAGGACGGAGAAGGTTTCTTTTAGTTACAGATGACAACATGTATGATGTTCCACCAAGCAGCGCTGTCAAAGGGGCCAAGGTTGGCATAACGAGGATCCGCTGCTAATCTACGTGCAAGGTTGCCCTCCGAACGGTGCCTTCTACGCTGGACAAAAGTTACCGACCCTGATCATCGCCCCGGCATTGATAATGCGCGGACACGCCTCTGCTCACTTCTTGAAATGTGCCGCGAACTCCTCGGAACGGCCCGCATCCGCTGCCACCTGCTGTGCGATCGCCTTGAACTTTTCCGCGGCCACCTCATCGCCGCTGTCAGCATAGTGGTCACAGAGCGCAAAGAGTGAGGGCAGGTAGTTCGCATCGAACTGATGCACGTTGTCTATGGAGATATCACCCTTCTCATCCGCGGGATGTGTTAGGCAGTAAAGTGCGTAACGCGACACGTAGTTGTCGATCATCTCGGGCAGCGGATCGAAGGATGCCGTGCTATACCGATAGGCGAGGCCGGTGAGGTGAAGCGCGTCGGCGATCGGTTGCGTGTAGGGCCCTTCCGCGGAAAGGGAGACATACACCGGGCGGCCCGACAATGCGGCGGCCGCATCGGCGATCATGTGCTGTCGGTAGCGCGCGAAGTCCGCATCACTAGACAACGGGTCGTAGGTGAGTTGCGGCACGTTCATGCTGCTGAATACACGCTCGCGGTAGTCCTTCGCCAACAAGAGGTCCACGTTCAGCAATTGCACGTCCTCGCGGATGCCCATGCCGTGCTGCGTCAACCAGATCCCTTGGGTGTCCTTGTCGCCGTGGGCGAAGAGCACTGCGTTCGGCTGCAAGCCCATCAACAGATTGTATCCGTAGTTCAGCAGGCCGGGGGAGAAATCACGCAGTTGCAGATAGGCCTTGCACATTGCATCGCGCAGTGAGTCCTTGCCCATGCGCTCGTAGGCGACGATCAGGTCCATGTAGGGTTCCGGCCGCTGCGGTGCGAGCGCGTGCGCTTTTTCGAGATAGGGCAGGAGGCTCGGGTCGTTGTAGCCGTTCCGCCATTTCACCAAGTCGTATTCGAAACTGCCCGGCACATTCTTCTCCATGCCTGTCACGATCGAATCCAATCGAGCGAAACGCTGCGACCCGCGCGAGTTCGCGTTCTCGGCTTCCTGCCCCACCACGTAGGCATCGCGGCTCGCGGTGTAGTAGTTGAGCCAGGCATCGGCATCGGTGGGTTGCTTGTTCACCATTGCCTTCCACAGGCCAGCCTGTTCTTGGTAATAGGCAACGGTCATCAGCCGCTTGTTCTTTCCATAGATGTGCTCCGGCTTTTGGGCTGTTGCAAAAAGAGCGAAACAGGACAGAAGGATCGAAAAGGTCAGAAAACGCAAGTGCATGGGCGCAAAGAAAGGGATGGGTGGATCGCGATGCTTTGCACTGACGTGAAGGAGCGGTAGCGGGTTGGCCCGGTGTTTCGGGAAGGGGGTCAATTGATCCAGCTACACGTTCATTTCCCTGCGTGTCCGCTTCATGACGGACTAGTCCAACGTCGCTGTATTCAAGCTAACGCGACCCGAAGCCCGCACCAAAGCAGGGGTCCGTTGCAGTGATCTTTCGATGATCGGATCCACGATGTGGAACCAGAGTGGCGGCACTAAGCTGAGAAGCATCATGCCCGGGTAGCCGGTGGGTAATTGTGGACCATCCGCTTCGCTGCGCAGCGCTTGATACTTGCGGCTGGCCGTGTGATGGTGGTCACTATGGCGGGTGAGTTCGAAGAGCATAAGCCGTCCGATGAGGTGGTCGCTATTCCAACTGTGCGCGTGCAGCACCCGGCCGTATGTGCCTCGTTCATTCATTGCGCGTCCCAGACCGTAGTGCTCGATATAATTCACCGTTTCCAGCAGCAGGATGCCGATGAACGCAGCAGCAAGGAAGGCCAGCAGAACGTGCATGCCGAATGCCGATCCGATCACGATCAACAGCATCAGTTCCATTGCCAGGAACCGGATCATCTCATTGTGGATGCCATAGGGTGCTTTGTTGGCCTTGCGCAGGCGTCCCGCTTCGATATGCCATGCGCTGGCGAAGCTCATGACGATCGTGCGTACCCAGAAGAAGTAGATGTTCTCCCCATAGCGCGCGGAGGCTGGATCGTCCGGCGTGGCCACCCGATGATGGTGCCCCCGGTTGTGCTCGATGATGAAGTGCATATACAAGGAAGAGAGCAACAGCGTCCGGGCAAGGTTGCGTTCCCAACGGGTGGCGCGGTGCCCGAGTTCATGCGCGATATTGATTCCATATACCCCGCACATGAAGCCCATGGTGGTGATCCGACCGGCGAGCTCCCAAACGGAGAGCCCCGGTTCACGTACTTGGACCAAAAAGAGCAAAAGTAACGCCCACTGCAACGGTACAAAAGCGATGAGTAATGCGCTGTAAAGCGGGTCGGCCAATGCCGCTCGCTCCTCCTCTTCGGTCAAGCGGTCCGGTTTGGGAGCGCGAAATAATTCGACGAGCGGAATGATCGCGAATCCATAGATCGGCAACGCCCAAGCAGCCACCCCATGGCCCAGCAAACCCAAGCAGGCCAGTGCAGGACCTGAGAACGAAAGCCCATAGCGCAGGGCTCGTAGGCGCATGCGTTGAGGGGCTTCCATTTCAAGTGGCTCGTTTCTCTCCTGCACCTGAACGAAAGTATATCACATCATCGAGCTGATCGGTATTTTAAGATAGAGGTTAGACCACTGCCTTCCCCTTCTTCTTCCCAGCGATCGTCTTCTCCACTTCCGCGATGGCCCGCTTCGTCTTCAGCAAACTATCAGGCGTTACGCTGATGGAATCGATGCCGAGTTCCACGAGGAACTGCGCGAAGTCCGGGAAGTCGCTGGGGCCTTGGCCACAGATGCCCACCTTGGTGCCGGTGCGTTTGGCGGTCTCGATCAGCATCTTCAGCAGGGCTTTGACCGCCGGATCGCGCTCGTCGTAGATGTGGCTCACGAGGGCGCTGTCGCGATCGAGGCCGAGGGTGAGTTGCGTGAGGTCGTTACTGCCGATAGAGAAGCCATCGATGTGCTTTGCGAAGTCCTCGGCGAGGATGATGTTGGCGGGGATCTCCGCCATGAGGTAGAGTTCCAGTCCTTCCTTGCCGCGCTCGAGTCCGTATTCCTTCATCACGGCGATCACCTTCAGCAGCTCTTCCACCGTGCGGCAGAAGGGGACCATCACCACCACGTTCTTCAAGCCCATCTTTTCACGGACGCGGCGGATGGCCTTGCACTCCAGCCCGAACGCCTCCTTGTAGAGTTCGCTGTAGTAGCGGCTTGCGCCGCGCCAGCCGATCATCGGGTTCTCCTCTTCGGGCTCGAAGTGTTCGCCGCCCAGCAGGTTCTTGTATTCGTTGCTCTTAAAATCGCTGAAGCGCACGATGACCTTGTTCGGATGGAAGGCCGCGGCGATCTTGGCGATGCCGTAGCTGAGCTTCTTGATGAAAAAAGTCTCCTCGTCCTCGTAGCCGTTGATGAGATAGCTGATCTTGCCGCTGAGCGCGACGTCGCCGAGTTCTTTGTGCTGGAGCAGCGCAAGTGGATGCGCCTGGATGTAGTTATTGATGATGAATTCCTCACGCGCCAAGCCCACGCCAGCGTTGGGAAGTCCGGAGAACTTGAAGGCAAGGTCCGGACTGGCAACGTTGAGCATGATGGGCGTGCGCGTCTCGGGCATGTCCGCGAGCAAGGTCTCTTCCACGCGGAAGGGGATGATGCCGCTGTAAATGATCCCGGTGTCGCCCTCGCAACAGCTCGCGGTAACCTCCATGCCGGTCTCCAGCTTTTCCGTGGCGTCGCCGCAGCCTACTATGGCTGGCACACCCATCTCGCGCGCCACGATGGCGGCGTGGCAGGTGCGGCCACCCTTGTTTGTAATGATGGCGCTGGCCTTCTTCATGATCGGCTCCCAATCCGGATCGGTCATGTCGGTAACGAGCACGTCGCCTTGCTTGAAGTCCTTGCCGTCGGTGCTACCGTCGCGGCCGTCGAGGCTGTACATGATGCGCACGGGGCCGGAGCCGACGCGGTCACCGATGGCGATGCCCTTGGCGATGATCTTCGGTTCCGCAGCCGTGGTGGCGTCGCCTGCGTTGTGGTCGATCTTGTATTCGACCACGCGGTCCGTGGCCTTGCGGCTGTGGATTGTTTCCGGTCGTGCCTGCACGATGAAGAGCTGTTTACTCAGTCCGTCCACGGCCCACTCCACGTCCATTGGGCACCAGTGGCCCTTCTTATCGCTGTAGTATTTTTCGATAGCCGCCACGCTGCGCGCGATCTCCAGCACCTGCTCGTCGGTGATGCTGAAGCGATGGCGCATGGGGCGCTCCACAGGCACGATGGACACCGGCTTTGAAGGATCCACGCCGTAGATCATCTTGCGGTCCTTGTTGCCGAGCTTCTTCTCGATGATGCTGCTAAAGCCCAGTGCCAGTGTGGGCTTGAAGACGCTGAACTCGTCCGGGCTTACGCTGCCTTGCACCACCATTTCGCCGAGGCCATAGCTGGAATTGATGAGCACATTGTCCTTGAACCCGCTTTCGGTATCGAGGCTGAAGGCCACGCCGCTGCTGCCCACGTCAGAGCGCACCATCTTCTGGATGCCCACGCTGAGGCCCACTTGGAAGTGATCGTAGCCGAGGCTTTCGCGATAAACGATGGCGCGGTCGGTGAAGAGTGAAGCGAAGCAGTTGCGCACCGCGCTGATTAGGTCTTGGTGCCCGCGGATGTTAAGGTAGGTCTCCTGCTGGCCGGCGAAGGAGGCATCGGGCAGGTCTTCCGCGGTGGCGCTGGAACGCACGGCAACGTCGGTGGCTTCCTGTCCGTACTTCTGCGACATTTCATCATAGCGCGCCATGATGCCCTTCCAGATCTCCTCGGGGAACTTGCCGTTCTTGATCAACGTGCGCACGGCAAGACCTGTGCGGCGGATGTTCTCCACATCGTCCACGTCCAGCTTCGCCACGATGTCGCGGATCTTCTGGTCCAGCACGTTATGCGCGATGAAGGCTTCATAGCTCGCCACGGTGACCACGAAGCCACCGGGCACATTCACGCCGAGCTTCCCGAGGTTCTGGATCATCTCGCCAAGGCTGGCGTTCTTGCCACCCACTGTAGGGATGTCACTGAGCTCGACCTCATGGAGCCACTTCAG
Source organism: Flavobacteriales bacterium (assembly GCA_041691695.1). Lineage (GTDB taxonomy): Bacteria > Bacteroidota > Bacteroidia > Flavobacteriales_F > PHOS-HE28 > PHOS-HE28. The sequence continues at coordinate 2,000 of JBEPUG010000159.1, read as the reverse complement.
GTAGGGTGCTTTGGTCATTGAACAGGGTATAAGTCGTTGGAAGTTGCGCGTTTAACGGGATGTGGAGGGGAAAGTTAAGCGCCGCTTTCTGCGGTGAGGTGCTACAGGCGTATGAAGGAGATCGTTTCTTCGCAAAGCCTCATCGCGATGACGACGGGATATGCCGCGAAGACGCGATCAATACACGAACCGCACACTCGCCACCCGCGATCCATCGCTGAGCCGCAGCACATACACGCCATGCGCAAGGCCATCCACCGGAAAAGCCCGTAAGCTTGTATCCCGGATCTCGCCCTGCGCCACCATGCGGCCTGTGCCATCACGGACCTCCAGCAACGAACCGGCAGGGAAGGTGTGCCGAATCAAAGGGAGGCCGCCATCATAGAGCACCGTAAGATCCGCACCGCCTTGCAGCAGCACCGGCACCGTTTGGCTCAGCGCGCTGCTGCCGTCGAAGTCCGTTTGGCGAAGGCGATAGTAGCTGTGACCGGCAAGCGGCGTATTGTCCGATGCACCGTAGTGTAGCACCTGCTGGCTGTTGCCCGCGCCGGGCTGGCGGAGCACTTCCTCGAAGTATTCCGCATCCGCGCTGCGCTCCACCGTGAAGTGATCGTTGTTCTGCTCACTTGCCGTGGCCCATGCGAGTTCCACCACGCCGTTGCGCGGGATGGCGGTGAAACTCAATAGCTCGATAGGCAAGGGGTTGTTGAATGATATGGACGCCAAGGTCCACGGGCTGAAGGCGGATTCCACCAAGGTTGTGGCGATGGTCCCTGAGAGATAAGTGCCGGTCACATCAGCGTTTCCGCGGTCCTGCCAGATGGCACCATCCCAGTGAGCAATGCGCAACTCTCCAAGCGTACCGTTACTCGTAACGCCGCCACTCGCAGGTGTGTCCCAGCTGAGGACCACGCGCGCATCGGGATTTCCAACTGATCGTGCGATGTCCCAGTATTCGCTATGGCTCAGATGGTCGAAGACAGAGGGTGCCGTTAAATAATGCACCGTATAAGGGTCGGTATTGAAGTACCGCGCCGTGAATGCATCACCTGAGGTAGCTGTGTTGTTGATCAAACTGCACGGCCGGTAAAAGACCGAGTCTCCCACTGGGAAATCGAAGTCGCTGCCGCCGTACTTCTGAACAGGACCATTGACGAAGCTGGCATCACTGACGCCGACAACTGTAGAGGTTGCGTTAAGGGTTACCAAGGTTCCGGTAAGTGTATCGAGCACAACACCTTGATCAAGACGGAGCCGATGACGAATGCGGATTGGCTGCTCCAATATGAGTTGTCCAGACGGTTTGTTCACCCACAAGGTGTCAAAGAATTCCGTGAATCCACTATTAGTGATCGTTTGGTCATTGCTGCCGTTGAATTGGACCACGCCTGATTGGTCTAAAAAGTGTGCTTCATCCGCCGCATTGCTGAAGTCTCCTCCGATGTGCAACGTGCCGCTGTTAGCACCCATACCTAACTCAAGCAGACCGCCAGTCCCTAGACCAAAGTTTCCGGAAACTTTCAGTACACTGTTGTTTTGATTCGACAATAATGCTGCTTGTGCAATGCCCACGTTGTCATTGCCTTCTATGCTCGCCGATGTGGCGGTGAGGGTCGAGCCATTGCCTATTGTTGCCTTTAATTGAGTGGCGCCGGCAGGGTGTGTGATACTGAGCGGGCCGTTTATGGTAAGATCGCTTGCGCTGACAAGGTCCAAGTTCCTGACTGTTGCAGTAACACTGTTCAGAACAAGGGAGGCGCAGAGGGCATCGCTTCCCGCAGGTTGTACACCCGCCAGTCCCACAACGCAATTGCGAGCTGCGTTTTCGGTGATGGATACATCACTTGTGGCTGTTGGTACAACTGCATCATCCCAATTCTTGCACTCAAACCAGTCGGTGTTCACGGTACCTCGCCAGAGACCCGGAACCCTGCCTCCGCTAATGGGCAAGGTTGGTGCGCTCAACCAATCGTGATCGACATCCGCAGAGCCACCGAAAC
>JBEPUG010000158.1:0-7840 GCA_041691695.1 Flavobacteriales bacterium | reverse complement strand
ACTCAAACTCGTCATACCAAACGCTCAGCCCTCCAGCACGCAATGCTTCTGCCAATGGGCGGGCAACCTCATTCTTGTCTTCTGACGCATGCGAGATGAAAACATCATACTGCTGTGATCCGCCAAGGGCAGGGAAGTATGGTTCTTCAGGCCGCAAAAGCGAAGGGACTGATGCCAGTGGACGCTCTTCGATCGGGCGCAGTGCACCAGGTTCGACGTTAACACTGATCCTTGCTGAGCCACTCAGCCCTTGAAAATCGGCGGTAACATGCCAATGTCCGGACCGTGGAATCGTGATCCTGACCGGTGACCGCTTAGCTAAGCCACCGTAGTAGGTGTGCTTTCGGCCATTTCGGTAACTCTGGAAGTTGGAGCTATCCATGAGGCGAACGTTCATGGCATTACCGGAAATGGTTATGACCACAGTTTCACCACCCTGTCTATTCCCTATGTCATAATGCTGAAACTTCATGGCAGCGTCAGTTCAGCTGCAGCGAGCTCCACCCGCCCGCTCATCAACCGAGGCAACAACAGGTCACGCGTAAGGCGAAGGTTCGTGGATTGGTGGAGGAGTGTCGTTATGAACGTTCTTATCGGCTCTATCCGTTTCGTGAAATCCACGACTAATTGTTTCGGAGGTAGTGCTATTGAGTAGTCCGTCAACACGCCGGCGCTTGCGCTTTGTCGCGTGGTGCCTGTCGATGCTCCACTAACAAAGTCTTGATACTCGGGTGCGTCCATGACATGAAACAAGAAATATGGTGTAAGCCGATCGCTGTTTGGTCGCAGGCGGATCAGGTAAGACGCGAACACGGCGTCTACATCTTCCTCGACAATGCCGACTTTGCCAGGATCAGCCATACGTATGACTAGAACATCTCCTTTACTCAAGCGATAAGACTTGTAATCCTGCTCATTGATTGGACAGTACGGCACCTCCGACCAGTTGATATAGCTGGCTTTGTTTATGTCCATGCCCCGCAAGTATTTGGGGCCTATGGGATGCTGTTGGGTGGATTCCGTATAGCCATATTGGGTTGTGACTAACTCACTCAGCCGCTTCACCTCCCAACCATTCGGTACCTCATTCCCCTCCTTCATCACCACCCCCGGTGCCCGGAAATACACGAACCACTCCCGGTACAGCGCCCGCGCCATTTCCTCCAGCACCGCGATGCGCCGCTGGTTGTTCGCGATCAGCTCGTCGTACGCCGAGAGGACCCCCGCGATCCGGCGTTGCTCAAGGATATCAGGCAACTCAATCTCGATGCTCTTCAACAGGACAATTGTGAATGCAGATTGTGAGGATCCAATTGTGCACTTCTGTAATTCTGCTTTGCCTTGAGGTGAAACCAGCCAGTGATAAAGGAACCCACTGTCCAATTCCTTGAATCTTCGGAACCAAGTGAGGTTTCCGTCCTTGAAGTAGAATCGTTCTCCTGCCTTCACCACATATGGTGAGCCGAGTGTGCCTACAGAAGTGAGTAGTAGATCACCTTCTACCGGTGCGCCGAACTTCCGTTCAATCTCGACGAACTTTTCTTCAGTGATGAACAATTCGGTTGATACATCGAGATTGCCCTTGTACTTCTCGGTGATCTCCTTCCCGCGATAGAACGGTACACCTTCAGCAACATAGTCTGCAGCGAAGATCCTCTTGCTTGAAGTGATCTCGCAGAGGGCGTCCATTCGCTTCGTCGTCCAGTCTGCCATTTCAAGCACCAATGAGCATCGCTACATTCTCCTCGATCGTCTCCTCTAACTCCCGCGCCTGCGCGTTCAGCCCCATTAGTTCCTCGTTCAGCACTTCCAGCTTCTCCTTGAAGTCCTCATCGCTCAGGTCGGCACCGGGCACCACGCCCACATAGCGGCCGGGGTTCAGGCTGTAGCCCTGCTCTGCGATCTCATCGAGAGTGGCCACTTTGCAAAGGCCGGGCACGTTCGTGTAGTGAAGCTTCTCGGGTCTCGACTCCGCTCGACCTGACAAGCTGGAAGTGACGCTACCGAAGACCTCCTTCAACTTTGCTTCGGCCTCCGCGCCTCCGAAGGTCACGTCCACTTCTTCACCGCGGTACAGCCGCACGATGTTGCTGAGGAAGCCGATCTGCGCTTCGGTCCAGTCGCGGTGCGCGCGGTCCACTTGGCGGTAGATGTGGCGGGCATCGAGGAAGAGCACCGTATCGCGCGTGCGCGCACCCCTCATTCCGGAGTTGTCAGTTCGAGCATTAGCGAAGCGGTACTCCGCAGCGCGCGGAGCGCGAGAGGAGTCGAGAACGGGGCTGGGGGTGAGGGCTTTCTTGCCCTTGTCCAAAAACCAGAGCGTGCAGGGCAGGGTAACGGTGTAGAACATGTTGGGGCCTACGCTCAACATCACGTCCACGGCGTGGTCCTCCAGTAGTTGGCGGCGGATGTCCTGCTCGCTGCTGCGGGCGTCGCTTGCGCTGTTGGCCATTACGAAACCGGCGCGTCCGGTAGCGTTCAGCGCGCTGTGGAAGAGCTGGATCCAGAGGTAGTTGCCATTGTCCGTGCGCGGCATGCCGAAGGGGTAGCGGCGGCCGGGGCCGGTCATGTGTTCCAGCCGCTCCTTGTCCACCTTGTTCACATTGAAGGGCGGGTTGGCCAGCACGAAATCGAAGCGGCCCGTGGCCCGGTGCGGGTCATCCCCGTAGCTGTTGGCCTGTTTCACGTCGCCCTCCAGGCCGTGCATGGCGAGGTTCATGCGGGCCAGTGCGGTGGTGGATTCTTCCTTCTCCATGCCGAAGACGCTGAGTTCGGAAGAGGGGTTCTTTTGGTGTTCGCTCACGAAGCGTGCGCTCTGCACGAACATGCCGCCGCTGCCGCAGGCGGGGTCGAGTATGCGGCCGTGGAAGGGTTCCAGCACTTCCACCAACAGGCGCACAATGGGGAGCGGGGTGAAGAACTCGCCGCCCTTCTGCCCCTCGCTGCGCGCGAATTCGCCGAGGAAGTATTCGTAGATGCGTCCGAAGGCATCGAACTCCAAGCTGGCCGGTATGGTGCTGATGGTCTTGATAAGGCTCTTGAGCGCAGCGGGGTCGCTGAAGCGCTCGTAGGTCTTGGGCAGCACGCCGGCCAACTGCGGGTTGGCGCGCTCTATGGCGCGCATGGCCTCGTTCACGGCCTGCGCCAAGCTCACCTTGCCCTTGCCGCCTTCGGGGTATTCCAACAGATAGTCGTAGCGCGCGGTGCGCTCCAGAAAGATGATTCCCTTGGCGTGGTAAGCCGTGGGTTCGTCCACCCGCGAAGCGCGGCGGCTGCTGGCCTCCTGCTTCTCCAGTTCCTTGCGGGCATTGGCAAAGCGCACCTCGGCAAAGCGCAAAAAGATGAGGCCGAGCACGGGCGTGCTGTATTCGCTGCTCTTCAGGCCGCTGTTGGCGCGCATCTCATCGGCCGCGCCCCAAAGCTTCTTCTCCAAGCTATCGCGCTCGGCATCGCGCTCGCTGGGAGCTATCCAGGTGCCGGTCCATGGGCCTTGGGTGGTTTGGGCTTTCGGCTTTGAGGCGGCGGAGCCGTTGGCTTTTGGCTTTGTGGCCTCAAGGTCGTTGGCTTTCGGCTGATCGGCTTTTGGCTCTTTGGCTTTAGGTGGTCGGCCACGTCCTCGCTTTGGCATTTCCATAGTCTGATCCTCTGATCGTGTACTTCGCTGATCCGCCTCTGCGAGCCTGATGCTTCCAGCTCGCCCATGCTTTTGCTGGATCTTCTTTTCGGCCACCAGTTCAGCTTTCAGGCTTTCGTAATCATCCTCGCTCAGGCCGAGCGCTTCTCTGGCTTTGGCATTTCCGAGGCTTGGCTTCCCAGCCAGCAAGGCCAAGAGTTGGGTCTTCTTTTCTGCGTGATCGGTGGTCATCGCGGCTGAAAGTAGTGGGTTTCGATACCGGTCGGTCTTGCTTGATAGCAATGGGCCGCTAAATGATACCAAGCTTAATGCGCCTAAGCCCAGCCAAAGGCCAAGTGATCCAACACGACGAAGCTCAACCAAAGAGCCAAATACGCCTGAGCCAGATGACAAATGCTAGTTGGCAGTGGCAGACAGCAGCGGTAGTCGGCAGCAATTCAAAACCGAGATACCAAGAAGCCTAAATACGCCTGAGCCAGTGCCGGTCGGCAGAGGCAGGCAGCAGTCGGCAGTGCGCAGACCTAAGACCAAGAAGCCCAAAACGCCTAAGCGAAATACCAAGAAGCCCCAATGCTCCTGAGCCAGTTGGCAGCAGCAGTTGGCAGTGGCAGATGGTAGGGGCAGTATCCAGCGGCAGTCGGCAGCGACGAATCACATAGCACCAACGACCGGTCACCCATTACTGACCACGAAACGTTCTTTTGTGGAAAACCTTGTGGACTAATTCCGCAAGTCAGGTGCAGGCGGGTAGGAGGGAGCCTCCTTAAACTTGTGTGGGCCACTACCCGCATGCATCAATTGCTACCCATAACCCTGGCCATCGTGCACGCGCACGAGTTGATGCGCATGGGCATCAAGGCCTGGTGCGAGCAGGCGGGACTGAAGGTGGTGCTGGAGCAGGAGTGCCCAAAGGGGCTGCTGAAAGCCCTGCCGCCGGAGGGCGTGCACGTGCTGCTGCTCTACGTGGGTATCACCTTGCAACTGGCGTTGGATACGGCGGATGCGGTGCGGCGGCGCTACGCGAATACGGCGGTGCTGCTGGTAGGGGAGTGGACGGAAGGCATGGTGGAGCGCACGGTGGAAGTGGAGGTGCAGGGCCTGTTGGATACCAACATGCGCACGGAGGAGTTGGCCCGGGCGGTGCAGGTAGCGGCCCACGGCGGGATGCACCTGAACAAGCCGACCCGGCAACGGCTGAACATCGTAACGCAGGAACCCGCCAAGCGGAAAGGGAGCATCCAATTGACCGGCAGGGAAGAAAAGATACTCGCCATGATGAGCCGCGAGGACCAGCCGACCTATCAGAAGATCGCGGATGAACTGCACCGGAAGTTGCGCACCGTGTGGTTCCATCGGGACAATCTCTTCCTGAAGTTCGGGGTGCATACCCGCGGCCAGTTGAAGGACGCTGCCCGGGAGAAGGGATTCTTGCCGCCGCTGAAAGGGTCGTGATGTCCCGGTGGTAACGTGGCCCAGGATGCTTAAGCGCGAGGGAGGCGTTTTTTGTCCGGAGGGCACCGCCATCGGGCGATCGTCGCACGTGTTCGTCCGATCGGCCCACGTCCGCATGCGATCGTCTCGCTCCGTTGTCCGATCGTCCCACGCCAGCTTACGATCGCTTCACGCCATCGTCCGATCGTCTTGCGCTGTTGTCCGATCGTCTCGCGTCATCAGACGATCGTCCTGCGCCAGCGTACGATCGCCTCGCGCCGTCCTACGATCGTCTTGCGCCGCTGTCCGATCGTCTCCCGTCGTTGTCCGATCGTCTCGCGCCATCGGACGATCGTCTCCCGTCGTTGTCCGATCGTCTCGTGCCGTCCTACGATCGTCTCGAACGAGCATACGATCGCCTCGCGGCTTCGGACAGTAGGCCTACGCCGTCGTCCGCGCTTCTCCCGTCCATATCGGGTCGATGCGGATGCCTGTGGTCCTGTATTTCGACAGCAATCGATCGCTCTTGTAAAAAGCCCCATTGGCGCGGGTTCCCGAACGGCATCCTCCGGTGAACACCGGAGAACCGGGCATCCGGTATTCACCGGAGAATTCCAACATCCGCGCTGTCCCTTGCGAAAAACGGTGCAAAACCAAACGCCTGGGCACGGCATAGTAGGCCCTATAACATGAGACAGGTATTTTACATCATAATGCTCGGCCACGCTAGGGTCACCCCGGTACAACTGGTGGATAAGACCCGCACGAACGTGACCAAACTGACGGGCAACGCGGCCTTCGCCACGCCCACACCGCCCTTGGTGGACCTCACCGCCGGTGCGGACCGCTTGGACACGGCGATCCAGGCCTACGACTTCAGCCGCAGTCGGCAGGACAAGCAGGAGCGCGACACGGCCTTCGTGGACCTGAAGGGCCTGCGCACGGATCTGGGGAGCTACGTGCAAAGTATCGCGAACGGCGAGCAGGCGCTGATGACCAGCGCGGGCTTCGCCACCCGGAAGCAGCCGCAGCCCTTGGGCCGCCTGGCCGCGCCGGCCAATGTGCGCGCCTTGGCATTGCCGTATCCCGGCAAGGTGGAAGTGCGCTTCAACGGGGTGAAGGGCCGCAGCGCCTACCAGCTGTACATGTGCGCCGCAGACCCGGGTGTGGTGGCGAACTGGTCGCTGCATACCACCACGAGCAAGAATCGGGTGGTGGTGGATGGGCTGGACAGCGACCACCGCTACTTTTTCCGGGTGGTGGCGCTGGGCGCCGCCGGTGCCAGCCCGGTAAGCGACCCCGCAACGGCGAAGGCCGCATGAGCACACCGATGACCAAGAACCCCGGTACACGCCAGTTGGCGAGTGCCGGGGTCGCGGTCGTGAAAAGCCACCGATGCGCACCGTGATCGAACCCTTGCACGAAGCCGAGCTGGCCGCGTGCGCGGCGCTGGGCGCCAAAGACCCCGGCAGGCTGCTGGGGCATTTGCGTTGGTGCCTGCACACGCCGTATGCGGAAGCCTTGGCGCTGCATGTGGATGGGATGCTGGCCGGCGTGGCGACGCTGACGCATTTCGGGGGAAGCAGCCGTGTGGGCGCTTATTGCATTACGGATGGTGCGCGTGTACAATCCATTGAAGAACAGTTCATTGATAGCCTGTTAAGAACAACGCGCGCACAAAGGGAATGGCCGCTTGCCGTGCAGGTGGACCCGGAGGAACGAGCGCCGTGGGAAAAGCAGGGATTTGTGGCGGAACAGGCGTTCCAGACCTTCGCCAACGGGCTGTTCCACGAAGCGGACCGCGACGAGGTCGCGCTATTGGAACCCGCACAAGCCTTGGCGGTGCTGCACCTGGACCGGCAAGCCACAGGCGAAGACCGACACGCGTTGCTGCTGGAACACCGGTTCGCGGCGCATGCCTATGTGGACCAGGGATCGGTGCGCGGGGCGTTGCTGCCGATGCTCGGCCACGGATTGGTGCTGGCGGACAGCGCCGACGTGGGCCTGGAGCTGCAACGCTGGTTGCTGCCGACGCAACGGCAGATCATCGTGCCAGCCGGGAATTTGGCGGCCAAGGAGCATTTGGTGGAATGCGGCTATGGTATAGTGGAGCGCAGCGTGCGGCTGGTCCATGGCGAAGCGCCGGGTTTGAGACCGGAATTGGTTTTCGCTTGGCCATGGGGAGGAGTGTGAAAGGAAAAGCAGCTCAATGATGCGGCAGATCCGGTGGATCCGGGTTCCAAAGCCCTCCCGCCCGGTCGGTATTAACTGCGCATAATTTATATTATGATAACTTGGATTTGGGCGGGCACTCCCCTGGGGATCAAGCTGTTTGATCAGACCTTGCCCCACGGATCTGACACTGGGCTCACCCCGTCCCAGGCTGTTTGTAGCCACCCGGTTGTCATGCCGGGCTTGCCCGGTATCGCACCAGAAAGCCACGGAGAATGCCACCGCGTATGCGCCTTACGGATGGCAAGCGTGTGTGACCCCGGTCAAGCCCGGGGTGACAGAGCATTTGGGCGCTCCCGAGCCTGCCGCGGCAGCATACACGAACGCCACACTGTTGTCATGCCGGGCTTGCCCCGGTATCACACCAGAAAGCCACGGAGAAAGCCACCGTGAATGCGCCTTACGGATGGCAAGCGTGTGTGACCCCCGGTCAAGCCCGGGGTGACAGAGCATTTGGGCGCTCCCGAGCCTGCCGCGGCAGCATACACGAACGCCACACTGTTGTCATGCCGGGCTTGCCCCGGTATCACACCAGAAAGCCAC
>JBEPUG010000157.1:0-7850 GCA_041691695.1 Flavobacteriales bacterium | reverse complement strand
GACAGACGTCGAGCCCCGTTGTCCGGTCCGCCGCGATCAACAGCAACGAGCCACCGTTCCTTGGAAGCGTGAAGGGGAGATGCCCGCTTCCGAGTTCCGGATGGCGATCACAGCAAAGCAAGAAGAAGCTCCGAGCCGGAAGGGTAAGCGCGGTGTCGATCCGCTGAAGTACAGTTCCGAGCGCCAGCGTGGTCCCTTCCAGATCAACCGCTTGGTTGCCGGAATTATAGAGCTCGATCCAATCCCCATTCACGCCTTGTCCATCGGAGCCTGGTGTGCGGCTGGCATGCACCTCGTTGATGCGTACTTGCGCCTGCCCGCAGAGGCAGATAGCGATCCCCAGGAAGCAGGTCCAAGCGCGCATTTGCGGCAAAGTAGAGGCATTCGGCCCTGTCGGCGCAAGTGCCGAAGCGACACTATTCACAGGGCGTTGCGCGTCACCCAGTAGCGGTAGCCTGCCAAGGCTTCGCGCGACTTGCTCAATCGGGTAAGGTCGCGGTTCCATTGCTTAGGCAGAACGGCGCGATTGAGGGATGCCAGCAGGCGGAAAATGCGTTTGCGCAGCGTCATTGCTCAGTGGTGTTCCAAGCCGCATTCAGCGCCGGGCAGTTCCAGCTCGATGGTCGCGTGCTCGATTCCCATATGGTGCAGCGAATGCTTGGCCTCCGTCATAAGCGTGCAGCGTTCATCGGCATCGGAAGTGTCTACGATCAGATGCACGGTGAGCACCGTGTATTCGCCATCGAGCGTCCACGCATGTTGGTCATGCGAACCAACGACGTGAGGCACTTTGTGCAGGGCATCGGTAACGGCCTGTTCATCGAAGTCCTTCGGCAGCCGCTGCATGAGGATCCCCGTGCCAGCGCGAAGTGTGCGCACCGCATTGAACAGCACATAGAGGTTGATGGCGATGGAGAGCAGCGGATCGACGATGCCGAAGCCCGTGAAGTGGATGATCACCGCGCCGATCAATACGGCGGCCCATCCGAGGACATCCTCCATCAAATGCAGGAAGGCCCCGCGTTCATTCAGGGATGATCCGCCATGCAAGCGCCACGCTGCAAACCCATTCATAGCAAGGCCGAACACCGCGAGGGCGATCATGCCCAGAGCGTGCGGCGCATGCTCCTCGTTGATGCGGGAAAGCGTGAAGCCGATCAGCACCAGCGAGCCGATCGCCAATACCAGAGCCGTGAGCCATCCGCCCAGCATGCTGTAGCGCCCGTATCCGTAGCTGTACTTCTCATCGCGGCCGCGCATCGCCACATGGCTGAGGTACCATGCAGCGCCGAGTACGAGCACGTCGCCCATGTCGTGCATCGCATCGCTGAGCACCGCCATGCTATTCGTCCAGAATCCACCCGCGATCTCAACGAGCGTAAAGCCCAAGTTGAAGAAGAACGCTATGCGCAGGTTGCTCGCCCCGGTAGCATGGGAATGCCCGGCGTGACCTCCTTCGTGCGAGTGCGTGTGGGCCATGGGCCGAAGGTAGCGGGAGCTATCCCACCACCACGCGGCCGGTGAGCTTCGCAGGGGAGGTGCTTCTCATCTTGCGGCGCCGGGATGACCCCTTCAACGCAGGACTCGATCAGTCCTATTTACATTGCTTTCAAGATCGTGCAATGGTCTCGGGTGTTTTGGGTCCTTTGGAGACCGGGCCACTTGCACCACGCCAATTCAAGCCAACAGGATCGGACCAATGAGCGATCGTTCAAAATGGGCAGGCGTATTGGCCATTGTCTGCCTCGGCCTGTTCACCTACTGGACCAGTCTCAAGAGTGCCTTTTTCTCATGGGACGATCTCGACTTGGTGGTCCACAACAAGCAAGTCCACCAACTCGATCTTGCCAATCTCCATGCATACTTCAGTAGCACCTTCTTAGGGAATTATCAACCGTTGACGATGATGGCGTATGGACTGGAATGGCTGATCGGGAAAGGCGATCCATGGCCATTTCATTTGGCCAGCATACTACTTCATGTCTCCTGTGCGATCGTGGTCTTCCGGTTGACCGATGAGATCACCAAGGAACGATGGATCGCTTTAAGCACGGCGCTCCTGTTCGTTGCCTCACCGGTCCAAGTGGAATCCGTTTCCTGGATATCTGAACAAAAGACGGTCCTGAGTGGGCTCTTCTATTTCATGGCCATGTTTCAATACCTCAGGTATTTGAAGAGCGGTTCAAATTCGAACTATCTCATGGTCTTGACCTTTTTCGTTTTGGGTATCCTTTCAAAAGCGACGGCGGTCATGTTGCCGGTCAGTTTGCTCGGGCTTGTCCTACTTAGCGGGAACAAGGATGATATAGCCCGGCGGTGGCGTGGCCTGGCCCTATTGGTCTTCGTTGCTATTGTATTCGGGGTGCTTGCGATCTGGGCGCAATCCCACGATGGTTACCTGCGGACCGATCGGCTTGGAGCTCCCCTGATAGAGCGGTGTGTGTTGGCGGTATATGCCCTTGTGCAGTATGCGGTGCGCATGGTCATCCCCATCCATCTTTCAGCACTTTACCCTATCCCTGAAAACCTTCTGTGGTATCATTTTGCCGTAGCCTTCGCAAGTGTGCTCTGTGTGCTGCTCTTCTTATGGTGGCCTGCTTCGGAACGCAGAAAACGGATAGGCCTGCTGTTGCTCTTTGTGGGTCCGTTGCTTCCGCTAGTGCAATTGATCCCGTTTGGAGAAGCCTTGACCGCTGATCGTTATGCTTACGTGGCTTGCTTTCCTGTATTCCTGCTCATGTCCCAGCTTCTCTTTCGTGCTTACGCACGGTTCCAATATGCCACAACTATCACGATCACCACAGGCTGCGTCATCCTCTCGCTTTATGCTTATGGGGCGCGGCGTCGAACACTCTTGTGGAACGACGAACTGGCCATGTTCAAGAACATCGTCGAGCGATACCCTGATAGTGATATTGCTCAATTCAATCTGGCGACCACGTGTTTTCACGCGGACCTCCTGCCTGAAGCGAGGACCCACTTTTCTCTTGCTACTCAGTTGGATGACAACTATGTACAGGCATGGCTCGGCTTGGGGGCGGTCAATGCTGATCTGCACCAATGCAACTTGGCGATCGGGGACTTTTCAAAAGTGATAAGTATAGCCCCTGAGCACACGAATATTTATGCGGCCTACTACCACCGGGCGCTCTGTTATATGGATCAAGGCAAGCCGGGTCTCGGCCTTGCTGATCTTAGGGAGGCGATCCGATACCAAAGGGATTTTGCCCCGGCCCATTATGAGTTGGCCCAAGACTTGGCCAAGGTAGGAGATTATCGCAATGCCATAGGCGAATATTCACTTGCATTGGCTTACGGCTATGATCAACAAGCGTGTCGATTGAACCGAGCGATCAGTTTTGGTTGGTTGGGGAACAACGCTTCGGCGATCAACGACTTGAACAGCGTAATCAAGATGGATCCAAGCAACGCGACAGGTTGGTTCTTGCGCGGCGTTGCCAAAAGTCGCTATGGGGCAGATGGTTGTTCGGACCTAAAACAGGCCGAACTACTAGGATACCCGCAAGCCGGGCAGGCAATTTCCGAGTTATGTCAGGGAACTTCCACGCAATAGCGGGAGCTATCCCACCACCACCCGCCCGGTGAGCTTCGCGAAGTCCTTCTTCGCTTCGTTCAATGCGATGATGGTGCGTAGGGCCATCTCCACGTCGTCGTCGTCGTTCATGTCCTTCAACTGCTCCTGCTTCTCGCGCAGCATGCGATCCACGCGGCGTTCCTTGAGGATGTTCAGGCCGTGCTTCACCGCTTCCAGCAATTGTTCGTGCTCGTGCGTCACGTGGATCTTGTGCTTGTCCAGCCAGTTCGGACTGAGCAGGTAGCGCTCGGTGAGCAGGTCGATGCTGAGGTCGCGCCACTGCTCGTCGGCGTTCATCGTGTAGCGGGATGCTTCCACCGCCTCGCCCATCTTGTGCGCGAAACTGTAGTCGCGGTAGATCGCTTGGAAGACCGGCTCGTCGAAGGTGATATCGTCCTGCGCCAAGGACTGGAACATCAGCTCGGCCACCGAGATATCCTCGTCCTCCGAAGTGCCGTCCTCGTTCTGGAAAGGCACGATGACGCGCTCGTGTCCATAGGTCAGCAGCATGCGCAACAGGTCGCGTTCTTGAGGCTCGGTGCCGAGGACCTCTATCGCCGGTTGCGGCGCCGCGATGGAGGGATCCACGTGCTCCTCGAACGCGGGAGCATCGCCACCAAGTTGCTTGCGGTAGCCACGCCGCAGCACCTTGTTCATCTCGCTCACCAAGGCCTGCTCGCCCACCTCCACGATGGCCGCGCACTGCTTGATGTAGAGCGAGCGCAGCACGAGGTCCGGCACCAGCGCGATGCTCGCCACCAGCTCGTGGATCGCGGCTGCCTTGCGCACCGGATCGCCTTCTGCCTCGCGCACGAGGAGATCGGCCTTGAAGACGAGGAAGTCCTTCGCGGTCTCCTTCAGGAATGCGGAGATCTCGCTGCTGGAATGCTTGCGCGCGAAGCTGTCCGGATCATCACCATCACTGAAGACGACCACTTTCACATTGAGTCCCTCGGCGATGATGAGGTCGATACCGCGCAAGGATGCCTTGATGCCGGCCGCGTCGCCATCGTAGAGGATCGTCACCGACGGTGCATAGCGCTTGATCAGTCGCACCTGATCCACCGTGAGGCTGGTGCCGCTGCTGGCCACCACGTTGTGGACGCCCGCCTGGTGCAGGCTGATCACATCGGTATAGCCTTCCACCAGCAGGCAGTTCTGCTGCTCCACGATCGACTTTTTCGCGAAGGAGATCCCATAAAGCGAGCGGCTCTTCACGTAGAGCACACTCTCCGGACTGTTGAAGTATTTCGGGAGCTTCTTGTCGCTCTTCAACGTGCGCGCACCGAAGCCGATGGGCTGGCCGGTGAGGCCGTGGATGGGGAAGGTGACGCGCCCTTGGAAGAAGTCCCACGGATCGCCGTTGTCGCGCCGCTTGATCCAGCCCGCCTTCTCCAGCAGTTCCGGCTCGAAGCCGTGTTTGATGGCGGCGGTCGCGAAGGCATCGCCCTTCTCGGGCACGTAGCCCAATTGGAATTCCTTGATGGTGTCCTCGCGGAAGCCGCGCTCAACGAAGTAGGCCAGTCCGATCTGCTTCCCCTCGTCGGTGTTCCACAGTTGATCCACGCTCCAGTTCAGTGCCCATTGCTGCACCACGCCGAGGCTTTCGCGCTCGTTCTGTTCCAGCTCCTGCTCCGGCGATTGCTCCTCTTCCTCCAACTCGATCTGGTAGCGCTTCGCCAGCCAGCGGATCGATTCCACGAAGGAGAGATGCTCCTGCTTCTCCAGGAATTTGATGGCATCGCCACTCTCGCCGCAGCCGAAGCATTTGTAGATGCCGAGCTGCGGACTCACATTGAACGACGGCGTCTTCTCGTTGTGGAACGGACAGAGCCCGAGGTAGCGCGGCCCCTTGCGCTTCAGGTCCAGGAATTCGCCCAGCACCTCCTCGATGCGGACGGCATCCTTGACTTGCTGGACGGAACGGGGCGTGATCAAAACAGGCGGAAAAGGGCCGTGAATTTACCCGTTGGCGCAACGCCGGGCTGCGATCGTGGATAACCTCTCACGGGTTCATGTTTAAGAAGTTGGCGATTACGGGAGGCGCAGAACTGCCAATGCAATAAGCCCGCTGTTAGGGGTTTGTTCATTTCCATTTACACCAGCAGCCATATAGCACTGGTATTTTACTTTTCTCGAACTGATTACCAGCAAATTCAATTAGAGAATCGTTAAGCACCAAGAATAATTCATTTTTATTGAATTCCTCAACAAATACGCTGTCTCCAACTTTCACTTGCCCAATTTGGTGACATATGTTATCATGTCCATTTTCTTGGTTTACACGAATGGTGTCATTATCTAAAGTCAGGGTGCCAGGAAAAAGTATTCCCCAAGTAGAGTCTTTGCCTTTAAGAATCATTTCATTTTCACAAAATTTTACATCATCATATGCGGTTTTCCATTGTGTGTTTTTCCTTGTCCAATATTCGTCACATTGAAAAGCACGTGTTGATTGTTTCTTAGGTTGAATACTGCACGAATTTAAAAGAAGGAAAAGGATTGAACCATGAAGGATTCTATGTCTATACAACTTTTTCATTACTACATTTTGGTTGTCACTGAGGGTTGCTCTCACCACAGACTTGCGCCACCTTCAGGGTTGCCGCACGATGTTCCCCAAGGTGTCGTATTCCACCGTCTTGGCGAGGTTCCCCTGCTCATCATAGAACTCCCACGCGCCCACCTGCTTGCCGTTGCGGTGCTCGCCTTGGTAGTAGAACGCGCCTTTTCTCGTCACTCATTTCAATTGAACGATCACTTCCACGCATGGGGTTTGAGGTCTGGCCTTGTCGTAGTGCAAGTCATATACATCCTCACTCTGTCCAAGCCATGTAATGTAGATCTTGGACTCATCAATGGGATGAAGTGCCTTGATCTTGGCATACACTTCAAGAGCCCTTCTTTTTGATAGTTCGGTGTTGGATGCTTCGGTTCCCGATGTAGTCGCATAACCGAATATTTTCAAATAGGTGAAGCTTGGGTCTTGTAGCAATTGAGCTATTGCTTGAATTTGACCCTCATCTTCTTCAGATAGTTTGCTCGATCCAATATCAAAGCACATCCTGAATTCCTTTTGCTTCTGGCCAAAACTGAACGTCGTGTTCAAAACGAGCATCAGAAGGATCAAATGGGACTTCATTCTAAATGGCAGCTAACGTTCAGGCTATACGCGGCCGAAGTGTTGGCCTCTGTGTGGGCGGTTGCGTAGAGCCGTTGTAGCACGTTATTATCTAATTAGTCTGGTCATAAAGTCTTCGGTTGAAATTACATGTCCATACCAATCAGCACCATCTAGTTTGGCGTTTGAAAAATTGCAATTGATGAATTCAGCTCCACTCAAGAGGCTTTCTCTCAAATCAGCATTCTCAAAATCAACATTCTGAAATTTACAACACTTGAATCCGCAATTTCTCAAGTTGCAGTTCCGAAAGCTGGTTCCTGTGAAGTCTGCACTGAAAAACACTGTGCCTTCAAGATTGGAGCCATCCAAAATTAAATTCTGCAGATTCTCGTGAACTTCAAAATCACAGCCTGGAAAGTCACGCTCTCCTTTGTCGTACCTGTCCAAAAGGTCACCAATGAATTTTGGGGTTCCACTAGTCATTGTAATGTGCTACAATTTCAGGGTTTCTGCACCACGTTCCCCAAGGTGTCGTATTCCACCGTCTTGGCGAGGTTTCCCTGCTCATCATAGAACTTCCACGCGCCCACTTGCTTGCCGTTGCGGTGCTCGCCTTGGTAGTAGACCGCGCCGTTCGGGCGGAAGACGATGGACTGGCCTTGGAGCACGCCATCCACATAATCGTTGCGGCTTTGCACGCCGCCTTGCTCGGTATAGCTCGTCCACACGCCGTTGCGCTTGCCGTTCAATTTGTCACCCTCCATCAGCAAACCTCCGCTCGGGCGGTGGATCTGCGCGTGCCCATTCTGCAGTGTGTCCTGCTCTTCCGGTGTCAGCACGTGGGCCACTGCTTTTTTCAAACTGTCCGCCGCAGGTTGCTGCGACCGCGCCGGTGAGGATGGTGTGGTGCAGGCGGCGAGGGCGAAAAGTGACAGGATGAACAGGCTCTTCATGGTTCTTCCGGCGGATTGATCGCGGGTCTTTATTTACTGCGTTCAACGGTCATTTGGAGCAGGCCTTCCAGTGCGTCGCGGGCCTCGGTCTCGGGCAGTCGGTGCAGCACGGCCAGGGCCTTGGCGCGGTAGGCGTACATGTGTTCGCGGGCATGCGCGATGCCGCCCACTTCCACCA
>JBEPUG010000156.1:0-7943 GCA_041691695.1 Flavobacteriales bacterium | reverse complement strand
CTGCCATTCTCGGATAAGAAGGAGACGCGGTCCTGTATGCGGAGGCGGAAGTTCAGCTCGAAGATGCTGTCCTGCTTGATGACCACGCCCTCATTGGGGTCGAAACGCACGCTGGCCGGGGACTGCGCAGTACCCGTATTCGGCTTACCTATCCCAGCCAACGCCAGCATACCACAGATCAACATCTTACGTACCATGGTCACAATTCAATGTTGCGCAAAGATGGCCTGAACATGAATAGATCATGACTTCTTGAAAAGAAAAGACCGACCATGACGGTCGGCCTCAGCATTGAGGGATAAAAACGCTCAAGCGACCAGCAAGGCGTGCTCCACCTTTTCCTTCAGCAGCGCGTGCTTCACCACATCGATCATTTCGGTGACGTAGTGGAAACGCATGCCCTTCACGTAGCGTGCGTCGATCTCCTCGATGTCCTTGCGGTTGTCCTCGCTCAGAATGATCTCCTTGATGCCAGCACGCTTTGCCGCAAGGATCTTCTCCTTGATACCGCCCACTGGTAGCACCTTTCCGCGCAGCGTGATCTCGCCGGTCATCGCGAGGTATTTGCGTACCTTCTGTTGAGTGAAGGCACTGGCAATGCTGGTGACCATGGCGATGCCAGCGGAAGGACCATCCTTCGGTGTGGCGCCTTCCGGCACGTGAATGTGGACATTCCAACGCTTGAATACTTCCTGCTCCAGCCCGATGATGTCGCTGTGCCCCTTCAGATATTCGAGGGCGATCATGGCGCTTTCCTTCATTACATCGCCGAGGTTGCCGGTGAGAGTGAGCTTGCCTTCGCCCTTGGTGATACTGGTCTCGAGGAAGAGGATGTCTCCGCCGGTGGGGGTCCATGCGAGGCCGGTGACGACGCCTGCCACATCGTTGCCTTGGTACTTGTCGCGGGCATGGCTGGGACCGAAGATCTTCACGAGGTCGGGCACGCCGATGGTAACGCTGTACTTCTCCTTTAGCCCGATCTGCTTCGCGCGATAGCGCACCAGCTTGGCGATGCGCTTCTCCAAGGTGCGCACGCCGCTCTCATCGGTATAGTTCTCCACGATGGCGTCGAGCAGACCCTCGCCGAGCTTGAATTGCTTGGGCTTGATGCCGGAGTCCTTCAGTTGCTTGGGCAGCAGGTGCCGGATGGCGATCTGGATCTTCTCCTCCAGCGTGTAGCCGTTCACCTCGATGATCTCCATGCGATCGCGCAGCGCGGGATGGATGGTGCTGAGGGAATTCGCCGTGGCCACGAACATCACACGGCTGAGGTCGTACTCCATCTCCACGTAGTTGTCGTAGAACGCATGGTTCTGCTCGGGGTCCAGCACTTCGAGGAGTGCGCTGGCGGGGTCGCCATGGAAGTCCTTGCCCACCTTGTCGATCTCGTCGAGAACGAAAAGCGGATTGCTCGTACCGGCCTTCTTCAGGCTTTGGATGAGGCGGCCGGGCATGGCACCGATGTAGGTCTTGCGGTGCCCGCGGATCTCCGCTTCGTCATGCAGACCGCCGAGACTCATACGCACATACTTGCGACCAAGCGCTTCGGCCATGCTCTTGCCAAGGCTGGTCTTGCCTACGCCGGGAGGACCATAGAGGCAGATGATCGGTGCCTTCATGTCGCCCTTCAGTTTCAGCACGGCGAGGTGTTCGATCAGGCGCTCCTTCACTTTCTCAAGACCGAAGTGGTCGCGATCGAGGATCTTCTGTGCGTTCTTCAGGTCGAAATGGTCCTTGCTGTACTCGCCCCACGGTAGTTCCAGCAGCAGCTGCACGTAGTTGTATTGCACGCTGAATTCCGCGCCGGCAGGGTTCATCCGCTGAAGCTTCAGCAATTCCTTCTCGAAGAGTTCGGCGACCTTCACGGTCCACTTCTTCTTGGCTGCCGCAGCGCGCATGTCCTCGATCTCCTGCTCGATCGGGTTGCCGCCCAACTCGTCCTGAATGGTCTTGATCTGCTGGTGCAGGAAGTATTCGCGTTGCTGTTTGTCCACCTCAGTGCGCACCTTGCTCTGGATCTCGTTCTTCATCTCCAGCATCTGCAGCTCCTTGGTGAGGTGCGCCAGCAGCATGTTGGCACGCTCGCGCAGGTCGGCCACCTCCAGCATCCGCTGCTTCTCCGCCACCTCGGCGTTCATGTTGCTGCTGATGAAATTAACCAGGAAGCTCGGGCTGTCGATGTTCTTGATCGCGAAGCTGGCCTCCGTCGGAATGTGCGGGCTGGCCTTGATGATGTTGGTGGCGAGGTCCTTCAACGAACTCACCAGCGCCTCGAATTTCTTCTCCCCCTTGTCCGGCCGCTGCTCATTGAATTCCTTGATCTTGGCAGTGAAGTAGGGTTCGCTCTTCACCATCTCGATCATCTCGAAACGCTTCTTCCCTTGGATCACAGCGGTGGTGCTGCCGTCCGGCATGCGCAACATGCGGATGATGGTGGCGATGGTGCCCACCTTGTTCAGGTCCTCCGCGCCCGGCTCCTCGATTGTGGAATCCTTCTGACTCAGCACGCCCAGTGTGCGGTTGCCGCGGTAGACGTCCTGTATCAGGCGAATGCTGCGGTCCCGTCCCACAGTGATGGGGATCACCACGCCGGGAAAAAGCACGGTGTTGCGCAAGGGCAGAATGGGCAGCTCTGGCGGGGTCTTCTCCGCGTTCATCAACTCCTCGTCCTCCGCTGTGATCAAAGGGATCAGCTCGGTCTCATTATCCAATACCTCCGAAGAGAATAGCTGGCTATCGTTCATCAAGATCTCGCTCATGCGGCTTAGTGCCAAAGTGTCGGGTTCAAATTTACGCAGCCCTTAGGGGGCGCGATCCGTTGCGAATGGCGCGAAGGGCAAGCTTCATGCCGTCGCTCCCTGCCTGCGAAGATGTCAGGCACGGTATTGCAAGGTGGTTTCAAAGACGTGCCGCAGGATGTCCTCATCATCCGTAGTGAAGGGAACATGTCGGCGCTCCATCACCTTGCGACAGGTGCCGAACGCCTTGTCCAGCGCATAAGTATCGAAGCCATCGGCGCCGCCCCATGCGAATGCGGGGATGTGCTTCGGAGGGAATCCTCCGCCGAAGATGTTCACGCAGAGGCCTGCCACGGTGCCGGTGTTGAACATGGTGTTGATGCCGCTCTTGGCATGGTCACCCATCACGAGTCCGAGGAATTGCTGGCCCGTGGAGACGAGTGCTTCATCCACGTAGCTCCACGCCGCAACTTCGCCGTAGGTATTCTTCAGATTGCTGGTGTTGGTATCGGCGCCGAGGTTGCACCATTCACCCAGCACGCTGTTCCCGAGAAATCCGTCGTGGCCCTTGTTGCTAAAGCCGAGGAGGACGCTGTTGTTCACCTCCCCTCCCACGCGGCATTCCGGACCGAAGGAGCAGGCGCCGTAGATCTTCGCGCCCATCTTCAGTTGCGCACGATCGCCCAAGGCAAGCGGCCCTCGGATCATGCAGCCTTCCATCACTTCGGCGTCGCTGCCGATCCAAATAGGTCCGCTGGTCGTGTTGAGGATGCTCGCTTCCACCTTCGCGCCTTCTTCGAGAAAGACCAGCTTCGGATCGCCGATCACGGTGTTCAACGCGCTGAGCGGCTCGCTGCGACGGCCTTCGGTGAGCATGGCGAAATCATTCGCGATAGCAGCGGAGCAATGTTGGAACAGATGCCAAGGCCGTTCGATCACGATCAGGTCACCTTTGAATTCCACTTGCGCGAGAAAGGCCGGCGGCACGGTCCAATCCATTTCTGCAGCGTGGGCCGCGCCTTCCAAGCAGAAGGCCAAAGGCTTGCCTTCCTTCAGTAGCACTTGGCCGGGTTCGAGATCGAGCACCGCAGTGGCAAAGGCTTCCGTCGGCAGCAGCCCGCCGTGAACTTCGAAGACGCTCTCGGCCTTGACCATTTGGAACTTGGACTGCAGATAGGCTTCCGTCAGATGACCGACGGGCATGTCCACCAAACGCTGCCACACCTCGGTGATGGTAAGGATGCCCACACGCAACGCTGCTACCGGTCGGGTGTAGGTCAATGGGAGCAGGTGGCGATGAAGCCCGGCGTCGGAAAGCAGAATGGCCATGGGGCGAAGATCGCAACACTTTGGCGGGTCGGGGAAAAAGAAGACCCCGGAATTTCCGGGGCCTGCTGTTCATGCATTGATGGAGATGCGTTCAGCACGAACGCGATGGCATGGATCAAAGTCCAAAAGCGTGACAGATCCCGTAAGCTGCGGCGGCGAGAGCGGCACTCACCGGGATGGTGATGATCCAGGCCCAAAGCAATTGGATTGTGACGCCCCAGCGAACGGCGCTCAAGCGTTTGGTTGCACCCGCACCGATGATCGAACCGGTGATGGTGTGCGTGGTACTGACCGGGATACCGAGTTGCTCCGTGAGGTACAAGGTGATGGCGCCGCCGCTCTCCGCGCAAACGCCTTCCAAGGGGGTCACCTTGGTGATGCGCGTGCCCATGGTCTTCACGATACGCCAGCCGCCGCTCATCGTGCCGAGCGCGATGGCCGTGTAGCAGGCCAAGGGCACCCACATGGGCATGTCCTTGAAACCAGCGATGTTGCCGTTCGCGATCAATGCCGCCGCGATGATGCCCATCACCTTCTGCGCGTCGTTGCCGCCGTGGCCGATGCTCACCGCTGCCGAGGATACCAGCTGCAGGCGCTTGAACATCTTGGCCATGCTGAACGCGCTGGGCGTGCGCATCTTTTCCACGTAGAGGTATGCGAAGATGAATATCGCTGCGAACAGCATCAGCCCGTACCGCAACCCTGAGTTATCGCCTTTGCTGATGGCACTCTTCAGTTTGACCGGGTCCATGGTAGGATCCACCTCATGCAAGATCCGCTTCGTCAACCGGTCCGCACCGATCACCGGATAGAGCGCGAACATCGGGTCCGCCTCGTTCATCTTCATTTGCGCAGCCTCATAGGAAGCAGCCTGAGCG
Organism: Flavobacteriales bacterium; assembly: GCA_041691695.1. GTDB lineage: Bacteria > Bacteroidota > Bacteroidia > Flavobacteriales_F > PHOS-HE28 > PHOS-HE28. The sequence continues at coordinate 2,998 of JBEPUG010000156.1, read as the reverse complement.
GGATCTTTTTCCGCCGCGATCTGCAACTGCTCCATGTTCAGCATGCTGGCGAAGTTGTCCTGCATCTTGTTCTCTTGCAGATGGAGGAAGAGGAACCACGTGAAGATGGACGTGAGAATGATCAAGCTCACGCGGTACCACGTATTTTCCACAAGGGTGACAAGGGAGACGAACATGCTCAGTACCATGCCTAGGATGGGCGCAAGAAAGATGAAGGCGATGATCTGGAGGATCAAGCCGGTCTCGACCACATCGCCGAAGCTGAGTCCGGCTTGGCTGGTGAACGCGTGCGTAAGCGCCGCGCCGGCGAAACCGCCGATCAGTGTGTGGGAGCTGCTGCTGGGGATGCCATACCACCACGTGAGCAGGTTCCAGGTGATCGCGCCGATCAAGCCGCTCAAGATCACCGGCAACGTGATGAATTGCGCATGCACCGTCTTGCTGATGCTGTTCGCCACCGCATGGTCCTTGAAGATGAAGAATGCCGCGAAATTGAACACCGCCGCCCAGATCACCGCTTGGAATGGCGAAAGCACCTTGGTGCTCACCACCGTGGCGATGGACATGGCCGCATCGTGAAAGCCGTTGATGTAATCGAACACCAGCGCAAGCACGATGATGACCACGAGGAGGCTCATGCGGGCACGAGGTATGAGTACGCCTCTGCGCCTCTGCGATTAACTTTCATCAAGCGTACTTGATCATGATCGATTCGATCACGTTGGCCACGTCCTCGCATTTGTCCGTGGCGAGTTCCAACATCATATAGGTGTCGCGCAGCTTAATGAGGTGGATGGCATCCTTCTCGTTGGCGAAGAGGTTCTCGATGGCGGCGTCGTAAACCTCGTCCGCCTCGTTCTCCATGCTGTTCACGTCGATCACGAACTGCTGATGCGCATTGGGCTTGTTCAGGTCGCGCAGGTGATGCACGGCCATCTGCACGATCTTGGAACCTTCGTTCACCAGGCGTGCGAGCTCCCTGCACGTTTCATCGGGCTTCTCGATATGGAAGAGTTCGAGGTTCTTTGCGCTTCCGAGGATGTAGTCGGCCACATCATCCAAGCTTCCGGCGAGGGAGTGGATATCCTCGCGATCGATCGGCGTGATGAAGTTGCGGGCCAACTCCTTGAAGATGGTGTGCGTGAGATCATCGTTCGCACGCTCTTGCAGGACCAGACGCTCCAAGAGTGCGGTGCGGTGCGCACCCGGCTCGGACGCCATGATCAGCATTAGATCCTCGCTCATCTTCAGCACGTTGGCCGCGGAGGCCTCGAAGTGATAGAAGAACACCCGATCCTTGGGCTTGAACAAGCGGAAGAAGGCTCCGATCATGTGGGTGCGTTAAGTCTTGGCGCGGCCAAATGTAGCCGCGACCGCCGGACCATGCCGGATCCTTTTCAAGCTTAACGTACTGGTAACACAAGCATTTGGCTTCGCAGGCTGCGTAGGTTCGCGACATGATCTACTCCTTCAACGGCTACCGGCCCGTGGTGCATCCTTCTGCTTTCGTTCATCCGCAGGCGGCGGTCACCGGCAATGTCATCATCGGCAAGGATGTCTATGTCGGTCCCGGCGCTGCCTTGCGCGGCGATTGGGGCGAGATCATCGTGGCGGACGGCTGCAACGTGCAGGAGAATTGCACCGTCCACATGTTTCCCGGCGTAACCGTGCGCTTGGAGGAAGGCGCGCACATCGGCCATGGCGCGATCATCCATGGCGCCCATGTGGGCCGCAACTGCCTGGTCGGAATGAACGCCGTACTGATGGACCGTGTGGAACTCGGCGACGAATGCATTGTCGGTGCGCTCTCCTTTCTTCCAGCGGATTCGATCTGGGAACGGCGCAAGGTGATCGTGGGCAATCCCGCGCGGGCCGTGAAGGACGTAAGTGACGAGATGATCGCTTGGAAGACCGACGGCACGAAGCTGTACCAAGGACTTCCGGCTGAACTGCACGCCACGCTGCAGGTCTGCGAGCCGCTCCGCGAAATACCTGAGGATAGGTCGCCGATCACTGCCAAGTATCGCACCTGGAACGAGACGAAAGGCTGATCCCTCCTGCTTACACCTTGTCCTTCTGGTCCAAGTGCAGTTTGTGCAGCAAGCGATGGATCATGGGCGCCAGCATCGCCGCAACAATGGTGAGCAACGCCACACCACTATACAGCGCATAGAAGGACGCGAACCACTTTGCTGGCGCATTCGTCAAGGCATCCACGGGTCCCATTCCACCGAGGATCATACTTGCGTTAAGGAACGCATCGGTGAAGGACAAGTGCGCGAAGCCCATGTATCCCGCAGTGCCGATCGCGAGGCTCACAACGATGAACACCAAGGCCACGAGTGCATACCGCAGTTGCTTGCGGACATAGACCCGTCGACGCGGCAGCTTATCAGTGAAGGACACCAGCATGGGGGAAATGTAGCGATCAACAGGAAAGCGTTCATTGAAAACCCGGAAGCGATCGCGAAGCCTGCGCATCCTCTGTGAATTTCGCGGCATGCGTGCCCTCTACAGCATAGGCCTTCTTGTGCTCAGCAATACCTTCATGACCATCGCATGGTATGGTCACCTGCGCTTCAAGGACCACCCGGCATGGGCGAAGTGGGGTATCTTCTCGGTGATCCTGTTGAGTTGGGGCATCGCCTTTTTTGAATACTGCCTGCAAGTGCCCGCGAACCGCATCGGCTACTCCGGCTATGGTGGCCCTTTCTCGCTAATCCAACTGAAGGTGGTGCAGGAGGTGATCACCTTGGTTGTCTTCTTCATCTTCAGCCTGATCGCCTTCAAGGATCAAGTGTTCCGCTGGAATCATGCATTGGCCGCCGTGTTCTTGGTGGCCGCGGTATGGCTGGTCTTCAAAAAGTAGGTCGTCGTGCGCGTCGTGGTGTCCGACCGTTCTTTTCGGATGTTCGCCGAACCCTAGTGGATCTTCCGCGTAAGAAGCGGTCAATCGATTCAGCATCGCACGAAAATGGCCATCGGGGGGATCACGCAC
>JBEPUG010000155.1:0-8097 GCA_041691695.1 Flavobacteriales bacterium | reverse complement strand
GCGGTTGTGTGCCCGACCAGATCAATTCAGCATGAAGATCGCAGCGTTCAGCAGCGTGGCGAAGGAGACCCAGAGAAGGTAGGGCACCATCAGCCAACCAGCGGTGCGATCCACCCGGTTGAAGGAACGTATGCAGAGGACGATCGCGACCAGCAGCACGAGAATGTCCACCAGTGCCACTCCGACCAGATGCAGGTTGAAGAAGATCAATGACCAGAGGCCATTAAGCGCCAATTGCACACTGAAGATCGACCATGGGCCACCGGCCTTCGCAGGTCCGATCCTGCACCATACACGGCCCATGGCAATGCCCATCAGGATGTAAAGGACAGTCCATACCGGACCGAAAAGCCAGTTGGGGGGATTGAAGGATGGCTTGTTCAAGCCGGCATACCAGGAGGTTATGGCATCACTCGTCGCGTATCCCGTCAGCGCCCCTACGAGCAACGTGAGCACAATGGCGATCGTGTATTTAGTAGCGGGGGAAAGTGTCTTCATGGCAGTGGTTGTTGTTTCTAGAAGGGATAGCCGATAGCGATGTTGAAGACCACGTTGTCAAAGATGTTCGGCTGGAGGTGGTTGAATGTCCAGCGGTCTCCGGCCGGGAATGCGGGGTTGCGAAGCGGCGTGGCGATATCGAGCCGCACCACGATCACGCCTGGATCAAAACGCAGCCCGAAGCCCGTGCCCACGGCCAGTTCGCTTAGCGCCTTGTTCCACTCGAACAGCCCGCCCGGCCTTTGCGGGTCGTCATGCGTCAGCCAGATGTTTCCCGCATCGGCGAAGAGGGCGCCCTTGAAATAGCCCGCCAAGGTGAACCGGTATTCGGCGTTCACTTCGAATTTGATGTCGCCGGTCTGGTCCACCAAGGCATCCCCATTCTCAGGGGAGACGTAGCTGCCCGGACCTACGCTCCGGGCGCGAAACGCGCGAAGACCATTCGTACCGCCGGAATAGAACTGCTTCACGTAGGGGATCACTACCGAATTGCCATAAGGCAGTCCAAGATCCACGAGCAGACGCGTCACCATGATCTCGCCTTTTCCGCCCAGCGGCTGGTAATAACGGAGCTCCGGACGAAACCGCACATACTGCGAGAACACTTGGCCGAACATGGTGTAGCCACCTTCCGGCCGAGGACCGTTCAACCGATACAGACCCGAGAGCAGATTGCCGGCCTCATCCACACCGATGCTCGCCGTTACCCAACCCTGCAACGCCTTGCGATGCTTGCTGGTGATGGTGAACGTGTATCCCGTGCCGATGATGAACTGCTGATCGAAGCTCTGCTGAATGGCGGGATTCTCATTCAGGAAAGTGGTGAAATCCGCCGAGGAATAGTAGAGGTTGTTGTAGCTCACGTCGAGCAGGTCCACCTCATGCCAGATCCGCGGATTCTGCTTCCACGTGTAGTTCAGCGATGTATTGAACGATTCAAGACCGTAGAGGTTGATGCGGCGAAAGAGGCCATAGCCAAGGATGATGCGCGTGGTGGGCACCGAGGCACGCGCGGTGCGCAGGAATTGGAACGGCACGATCCGGGGGATCTTCAAGGTGACTGTTCCGCCCCACTCATATGCGTTCGTACCTTTTTGTGCCCCCGCTACCTGCGTCTCAAAACTGCCGTTGAGGTCAGCGCTCAAGGTTTCGGCTCCCCGGAAAAGATCGCGGTCCTTCAAGCCCACACGCACACCGGGCCCCACGAAGTTGTTACTCTTCGCAACGCCGTTCAATTCACTGAAGAGCGACCAACGCTTCTGCGGATACAGCAGCACATCCGTTTTCAGGATGCCTGGCTGCAGGCTGTCCTCGGTGAAGGTGATGTTCACACTGCGGAAGACACCATAGCTCTGCATGTAGCGCGCGGTATTATCCTCCGCCCGCTCCGAATAGTGCCGTCCTTCATTCAGGAACACCCCGCGTGTAATGGTGGAGGGACGGTAATTGTTCAGAAAGTTGATGTAGTAGAAGCTATCAACGCGGGTCGTATCGTTCGGTGGTAGTAGCGGGTCCTGATCGCCATGGACATAGATCTTTCCCAACGTGTATTTGCGGAGTTTTGCGCTGTCCGTCGCCGGTTTCACGCGCAGCACCATGTCCAGTTGATGGCCGCCCACCGCGGTATCCGCGGCGAAGATCAGATCATCCTCACTCAACTTGTACCAGCCGTGGTTTCGCACTCGGCTGGCCACCCGGCGCCGCTCGGAGGTCAATTCAGCGAGGTCATAGAGGTCCCCACTTTTCACCTGCGCCGTTGGTAGCGCCAAGGCGATCTGGCGGTCCAGTTCATCGGTGGTGTCGGCATAGGCGATGTTGCGTATGCGGTAAGGTGTGCCTGCGGAAACGATGAAGGTGACCGTTGCCTTTCTTCCTTTTCGATCCACGGTGAAGTCGCTGGATGCATCGAAATATCCATGGTTCTTCATGCGGTTCACCATGGCCCCTTTGATATCGGCCAAGGGTACATCGCTCAGATAGGTAGGTGCCGACCCGATCTTGTTCCGCAACGTGTTGGCAAGACCCTTAGGCTCCGGCGGCTCCTTCACCTTATTGTGCAGTGCGACCGTGGGCCGCAAGCCGAGGATGCTGCGATTCGGAGCGGGCCGGACCAAGCCCGCCAGTTCATCCGTCACCGCGCGCTTATTCTTTACAGGCAGGCCATCCCACTTGATAGAAAAAGCGGTGAACATCGGCTTCTCATCTGTAGCGTATTTCATGCCCGTGCAGGAGGCCAATAGACCAATGGCCAACACGAGGAAAAGGAGTTGTGTAAGTCCCTTTCTCATTGCGTTCCTTCGTTCGGCACCGTTGGAGATGGTGGTCCCTCCACCGCGTCCCGTCGCTTTTGTTTCTGCTCCACCTCGGCCTCCCTCCGTTTGCGCTCAGCATCACGGGCGGCGTTCCGCGCGCGCTCGTTCTCCTCGAATTCCTTGGTGTATTGGATCGCCACACCGCTATCGGTGATCTCGCCATCATAGAGGTCAAAGGCATTCTCATAGAAGCCGCGCAGCCGGTAGCGCCCGTCCTTGGTGAGGTTGTAATAGACCACGTACTGCGCGGCCCGGGTGTTGCTGATGTTCCCCACCTGCTGGTTCTGTTCGTCCACGCCCACGGAACCTCCCACTTCGAAAGAGAGCCTGTCGTTGAGAAAGCTTTTGCTCACCTTGTAATCCACCGATGTGCGTTGATAGGTGGCACCACCGGAGGCCTGGTCCACGGTGTTCACCCCGAGCGAGACGTTCACACCCTTGATGTACTTGCCGGTTACCTTGTTCAACTGGTCGGTAAGGATCCCATTCACCGAGCTGCGCGCAGCCGACGTGACGATGCCGCTGGAGGGAGCAGCGCCGGAGCTTTCCTCGGGGATGAAACTGTTCATCACCAATAGCCCGAAGACCTGTCTGTCACGGTCATCGGAGTTGGCGGGCAGAGCAAGTTCATCCAATTTCGTGGCTACTTGAGGATAGCTGTTCCGGTATTCCCTATCCAGATCGATACCGAAGCTTATGGTCGGCTTATCGATGCGGCCATCCACGCTGATGATGACGTCGAAGGGCAAGCGCTCTTGCAATCGGTTGATGGCGGCATCGGAAAGCATCTCCGTGCTTGCGACCAGCGAATAGGGCGCTGTCTCCGAGCGGTATTGCGCCTGTATGGCCAGTTGCGCTTTCAATGCATCGCCGCTCCATGTCACAGTGCTACCCTTTACCAAAGAGAAGTGCTTCTTCACCAGTCCATAGAATTCCATCGTGTAATCTCCTTTCGTGAAAGTGAACGGTCCGCTGAGGGTCATTTCACCACGTTCGTTGTAGGTGAAATGCAGATCGCCGTCACCTTGGAACGTGGCCTCATCGCCGGTAGTAGGGTCGAGCACCACACTGAAGAGGGCGGCGTGATCCACGTGCAGCCGAAGGTCGAGATCATAACCCTTTAAGCGCGCATTCAGGGAATCGCGCAGATCCTCGCCGTTCTCCGCGCGCTTGATAACAGCAGGATTGTTCAAACTGTCGGTGAAGATCACGATGCCTTCGGAACTAACGAGCTTCACCTCGCTACCGGGCATCACCACGGCAAGATCGGTACCGTTGAGGACGCTTATGTCCCCTTTTAGTTTCGGCAGCTGACTGGTGCCAGTGATGTTGAGGTCGAGGCCTGCGAGCACATCACCGTAAAAAAGTTTGTTATCACCACGTCGACTGCCCACGAGTTGGAAGGAATCCGTACGCAGGCTGAGGTCGAATCGGAGGTCGGAAAGGTCTGTGGTGAAGATGTCACCATCCAGGATGAAAGCATGGTCCAGACTGTCCTTCAGCGTGAAGTGCTTCAGGTGGATGCCCTGATCATCGAAGTGGAGACTTTCCTTGTTGATGCGGAAAAGGCTGCGTGTGGCGAGGATGCCAAGACGCGTGTCCGCAAAGGTCAGGTCTCCGTTCAGCGCACTCTTCTTCCCTTCCTTGTCGTAGTGCAACTTCCCTTGAAGGCCACCGGCCATTTCGTAGAGGAAGGACTTGGTAAAGGGCTTGAATACCCCAAGGTCCGTGAGCGCCACATCGGCTTGGCCATGCACCACGGGGGAACTACCGGACGCATCGACACTCGCCTTCCCATTCAAGGTATTCTTCCCATTCTTCAAGATCACTTGGGCCGTGTAGTGCTTTTTAGCTGCTTCGTTCGCCGTGATGGACAGGTCACCCATCGGATTGCCGATCAACGCGAGTTCATGCACTGTGAGATCGGCCTTGAGACCGGGTGCATTGTCCTTGGGAAGGTCCACGCTGCCACTGAGTTCGCCGGCCGCGAATACGGTTGAATCCGCGGAAGACACGAAGTTCAAGAGTGTGCCGATGCGGAAACCGGAGACGTTGATGCGCGTATTCTTTTCTCCAGTGATCACCTGCACGCGCTGGTCCTTGCTGTGGAGGTCGAAGTTTTCGGCCATCACACCACCGACGGCCTCCAAGCGAAGAAGGTTCTTTGGGTCGGCGGTCCACGCCTCGTCATCCAGCACCAGGCCGTCCGGTACCAAGTGAAGGGTGGTCTCCTTCCTTTCCCGCTTCACCTGCACGGTCAATTGGTAGCTCGGCGGGCTCTCACCATTCTGCACACGCAATGTATTCTCCAGCAACCCCAGCTTGGTGACACTTGTCAGCGAAAGGCCGTCGATGCTCAGCGAATCATAGGTCGCGCGCTGCACCGCCAGCTGCGAGGAGAGCGAGTTGCCTTTCGCGTTCACATGCACCGCGAGGTTCGTCACATCGACACTGTCATAGGCAAGTTCCGGAATGTCGATGTTCAACTTCAACTCATCCGCATCGCTGTTGTAATGCCCTGTGAAGTTCTTCAACGTGATCGCATGCAACTTCGGCACTATCAGGCCGGTGAGCCAATCGCTCTTGGGAAGCGTCACCGCGATATCCATGTATTTTCCCGTCGCAGGATGAAAGGCCGTGTCTGCGTTGAAGTAGCTGGCGATCTTCTCCTTCGTCCGCAGCAGGATGCTGTCCACCGGGATGTTGGTGCGATAGTTCACGGTCACTGCATCGCTGATGAGACTGACGGCGGAACTATCCGATCCCAAGCGGCCGTCCAGATCGAAGCGTTTGAAACGGAAGGACTGTTTTGCATTGGACAGCCGCAACCCAAAGGCATCCAACGCGAAATTCCCGAGACCGGTGGTGTCGAAAGCGGCAGTGCCGGTGATGGTGCCGTCCACATCCAGAACGTGGTCCATCAGGCCGAGGTCCATGAGATGCACCGTATCAAGTCTCATCCGTAGCGCAAGCGCCAAGCTGTCCGTTGTACCGGGCCATTTCCCGCGTGCTTCCAGTGAGATCTTCAATGCTTTTGCAGCGGTACTGGCATCCACAAAGACCGAATCGCCACGCACCTTTCCGTCCAACTGCAAACTTGAAAGGTCCTGTCCGTTGAATTTCAATTCGGTCGGCCGTAGTTGCACTGTCCCGTTGCGCGATCCGCTGTTGAGGTCCTTGCCTTCCGCAGTCAACTTCAAGCTTACCGGGCCGATGGTCGTATCGCCGGTAAAGCGCTGCACCTGCAGCCCATCAATGACCAGGTCCGCAGCGATGTTGTCCGGTATGCGCGCATTCAATCCGGAAGCGCTAGCGGTCCCTTTCACACGGCCCACGTCACTGTCCAGATCCAGCTGTGCCTGCATTTCACCTTGCCTCAGGTGCACATGGGCGGTGGCATTCAAACGCTCCGGACTGATGGATCCCGGAGGCAATTGCGCTTGCATCACCTGTCGGAAACCTCTGCCCATACGGAAGGCATCGAGGTCCGCGTCCAGTTCCTTCGATGGCCAATGCATCAGGTCCTTACCCTTTGCACGGAGATGCACTACCGAACCCTGATCGCCGTCCATGCTGAGGCGCGCGCTGTCGAGTTGCGCGATCGATCCCGAGACATCGATCGAGGTGTTGAATTTTTCGACGAGGCCATTTGGCACGAAGCGGTCCAGCCCGAATTGCGCCAGTAGTGGTCGCAGCGTGTCGGGGTCGAGCGTTGTCAAAACGGAAGCGTGTAATGGAATTTCTTCCGGGTGTCGATAGGCTTTGCCCAGATCGCCGGGTGCGGCTTGTATGGAAAAATCCACTGCGGTGCCTCCGATGCTTAAGATTCCATTGTTCAGGGCCAGCGTGGCAGGTGTGGCGGAGAGAGCCGTCTTCAGTGCCAGCCGCTGATCTTTCGGACCTATTGTGAACCCAAGGTTGCGCACATCAACCGCGATGCTGTCATTGGAAAGGCTCAGCCCGCGCAGTTTGAGGTCGGCATGCTGAAAGACCATGCGTACCGGATCGAACAAGCTCCGTGGCGCCGCAACGCTGTCGCGATACATGGCGAGGCTTCCGTTCGTGACGTCCAACTTCTTCGCGCTGATCTGCATGCCCCGCAAGAAAAAGCGGAAGCCGTCATGCTGATCGAGCCACGGTGGATCGGTCCTTACCGTATCACCGATCGCGGCACTGCGGGGGCTGATCATGCCGAATACGGGTGCGTCCAGCTTTACCGCATCCAAGGCGAGCAACTGTTGCGAAAGGTCCATCCGGTCCGTGGTCAGGCTCGCAACAGGCAGGTCCAACCACAGGCTGTCGCCCTTCACCACATCCTTCATCGTGAAATGAACATTCTCCAACGCGAGCTTCGAGAATCGGATGTCCAGTCCAGCAAAAGGATTCACCAGATCAGGATAGCTATCCGGTTTCGGCGGTCCGGAGGCCATACGCAGGTCCGCGCGGGTATCCTTCAACGAGAGTTCACCCACGTGGAAGAGCTTCGCGGCGGCATCAAAATCATCGAAGTCCACGTCCAACGCACCGAGACGCAGGGCCATGTCCATGCTTGAAGGGTTCAGGTGCAGGTCCAGAGCAATATGCTCCAACGCGATGCTTCCGATGGAAAAGCCCCAACCGCCGGTAGTATCGGCCGATGTCGTCTTCGTGGTGGTATCGCCCTTTAAGGCGGTCAGGATATAATCGAAGTTGAAGACGCTATCGGCGTCCTGCGCTACGATGGCCCGCACATCGGCAAGATCCACCGAACTCAGGAAGATCTTCTTTTGCAGCAGCGAGGTGAGGCTAGCGCGTGTCTTCAAGGAGCCAGCATAGAGCAGCGTGTCGCCGTTCTGCTGGTAAAGCAAGAGGCCATCCACGCTGATCCCGATAGGAAAGCGCAGGGAGAGATGGTCCAACTGCACCGGCGTACCGATCTTCTTCTCCAGAAAGCCGATGGCCTTGCCCCGTAGCATGTTCTGCACCGGCGGCACGTAGATCAACACCGCCACGAACCCCACTATCACAAAGGGAAATAGCAACAGGACGGCGAGCACTCTCGCCACCCGTCGCATACCCCTTCCGCGGCGGGGCGCAGGGCGTTCTTGGCCGGTATGTTGATCAGCGGTATTCAGAGCGGGTGAAAGTAGCGCGGTGCCTCATGTGCCCCACGAACAAACATCCTGCCCCAACGTTCATTGTCCCGGCGACGGCAAAATTTGCCAGATCCAGTACGCAACGGAAATTTGCACCACGATGCACGCGATAGAACCATTTTCAATTGGCGCCCCCAATACGTGGCTGAAGA
>JBEPUG010000154.1:0-8215 GCA_041691695.1 Flavobacteriales bacterium | reverse complement strand
CCGCCCATGGCCACACTGGTCTCCAGGATATCGGCGCCAAACAGCTCGCAGCGAACGGTACCAAGGAACTGATCCTGATCGCGCAGGACCTCACCTACTACGGCCTCGACATCTACAAGAAGCGTAATCTGCATGAGCTCCTCGCGCAGCTCAGCGATGTGGAGGGCATAGACTGGATCCGCCTGCACTACGCCTTTCCAAGCGGATTCCCCATGGAGATCCTGGACGTGATGAAGGAGCGCTCGAACATCTGCAACTACCTCGATATGCCGCTTCAGCATGGCAGCACCAACATGCTCAAGCGCATGCGCCGTGGCATCACGCAGGAAAAGACAGAGGCCTTGGTGGACACCATCCGCCAAAAGGTACCGGGTATCGGCATGAGAACCACGCTCATCGCCGGCTTCCCCGGCGAGACCGCGGCTGATCACGAGGACAATCTGCGCTGGATCGAGCGGATGCGCTTCGATCGCTTGGGTGCCTTTAACTACAGCCACGAAGAAGACACGCACGCCTTCAGCATGGAAGACGATGTGCCGGACGAATTGAAACTGCAACGCGCATCGGAGATCATGGAGCTGCAGGGCGGCATCAGCTTTGATCTGAATCAGCAGAAGATCGGCAAGACGTTCAAGGTCTTGGTGGACAAAGTGGAAGGTGGCAACTACTACGCCCGCACCGAGCACGATTCCCCGGAGGTCGACAACGATGTGCTGATCGCCACGTCCGCCGGGCATTTGCGTATCGGGGATTTCGCCGAAGTGCGCATCACCGAAGCGCGCGAGCACGAGCTGACGGCAGTTCCGGTGTAACGCTCCGTTCTGTTGCTGCGTGGCCCAGCTTCCCTCTCTTCCATTACCTCCCTCTCTTCCCTCACCTCACTCACTTAGTAGGTAATAGAAGTCAAGGAGGTCAAGTAGGTGAAGGAGGTAAGGGAGGAGCACTTCCGGAAGACTACTTCTTCAACTCGCCAGCAGCCTTGCGCCGGGCTTTTTCGATGTCCCACGAACCATCCCGGAAGCTTTTGAAGTAGTCATAGAGCTTCTTGTATTGCGCGTCGGTCAAATGCGCATCGCCATGCCGCCCCAGATAGAAATAGTCGGCAATGGGCATCTCTTTCTTATCCATCTGCTCCATGCCATCCTTCGCTTGGTGGTCGCGTTCGTAGCCTGGCACCGTCCCCCACGTCGATGCATTAAAGTGCTTCAGCCCGTCGTTGATGTGGTCGTTCAACCACCAGTTCACGGGTGTGATGGCGAAGTACCACGGATAGCGCGTTTGCTCGCTGTGGCAATCATAGCAGGACGTCCGTAGCATCTGTGCCACCTCGGAATCGGGCTTAGTAACGGCGATCATATCCGCGGCGGGATCCACTGGTTTGGCGATCTTGGAAGGTCCAATGAATTGGGCGACGATGATGATCGCGATCAGAATATAGAGGACCTTTTTCATGAGGAGGAGAAGTGTTCCCAAAGCTAGCTCCACCGTTGATCCAACGTATGATGAAAGTCAACGATGCACATTCAGCGAGGTCGCAGCCACGTGGAATTTATTTGGTCGCCTCTAGGCGACGCGCCAATCCTGTAAATCCTGTAATCCTGTCAGAAATACCTCCACGCGGCTTCAGCCGCATGTAGCATTCCTGTGATCCTGTCAGGAACAACCGCTGCGGTGTGATCTATCGGTCAACGACCGAAGTAGCGATTCACAGCTTCCGTGCGATTCTGCACATGCATCTTGCGGTAGATGCGGTGGATATGCTGCTTCACCGTGCCTTTGCTGATGCCTGTGCGATCCGCGATCTCCTTGTATAGCAGGCCTTGCGCAAGCAGTTCCAGCACGTCATTCTCACGCGGGCTCAGGGCCTCTTGCGTTTGGCCGGTCTCCTTTCCACGCATGTGCGTCACCACGCGCCGGGCCACGTGCGCGCTCATCGATGCGCCGCCGGCCATCAGTTCGCGGACAGCCTCGATGATCTGGTCCGGAGTGCTGTCCTTCAGTATGTAGCCATTCGCTCCAGCCTTCAACGCTTCGAAGACGCGGTGATCATCATCCAGGACCGTGTACATCAGGAATTGCGCGGAAGGGCAGCGCTGGCTGAGCTGCCGCACGCAATCGATGCCGCTTTGCCCTGGAAGGTTGATGTCCATGATCACCACGTCCGGGCTAATCCGATCCAGACGCAGCAGCGCATCTTCTGCCGTGGCGTGCGTGGTGAAGACATCCATGTCCGGTATAAGGAAGAACAGCGAGTCCAACGTATCCCGGATCGTGGTGTCGTCCTCTACAATGCTCACTCGGATCAAGTCGCCTTCCATAGGTCGAAAGTGTCAAGCGCCGGTGATCGCGGCAATAGAACCTTTGTTAGGTGCGGGTCTGACCGCTTGTTCCGGTATGGGTACCGTGAAGCGCACGGTGGTTCCGGAACTTCCTGTGATGGTGAATTGACCGTTGAGTGCTTCGATACGCATGGCCATGTTCCGCAGGCCGTTACCCATGCCTTCGTGCGCATGTGTTGGCAGCCCGTCGCCATCATCCTGCACCTCCACGACCAACTGGTCCGCTTTGGCATGGATCCGAATGTCAACCTGACGGGCACCGGCGTGCTTCACGATGTTGTGCGTGGCCTCCTTGATGACGAGGAAGATGTTGCGCCGTTGCTCGCTGCTGAGCTGTGCCTCCGGCCAAGGCCCATCGGCCTGGATCTGCGTCCCGATGCCGTTCTCCGCCATGTACGTCCTCACATAATTGGTGGCGTAGACCACCAGGTCCTCTACGCTGGCCTGGTCCACGTTCATGGTCCAGATGATCTGGCGCATGTTTCCGATCAGCTCGCCCGCGGTCCTGGCCAAGCTCGCCAATTGCCCGCGTTTCAAGGGATCTTCTTCCACACGCAAGGCTATCTCGCTGCGCAGTTTCAGCGCGCTTAATCCGGCGCCGAGGTCATCGTGCATGTCGCGTCCTACCTGCTCGCGGATGCGGAGTTCCGCGATCGATCGATCCTGTTCGAACTGTGCGAGAAGCACGTGCGCCAATAGTTTTTCATGCTTCTGCTTGTTATGCAGGAAGAACGCGAAGAGCGAGAGGAAGAGTAGCAATGCCAAGGCCCCAGCGATCACCATGGACCGGCTGAGCTTGACGCGCTTCAGGGTCTCCGCCGCGAAGCGGGACCGTTCCCGTTCCAACGCGAGATCGGTGTCCGTGCGATGCAGCGTGGCCTGCGTGGAAAGTGCCGAGCGGATGTTGCCCTCGTTGATGATGCTGTCCAAATGCGACCATCGGTCACGCGCGGCCAAGGCACCACCGAGGTCTTGTATGGACTCCAGTACACGCGAGGAATTCCGGGCGTGATCGCGTTGTGCGGCCAGCCCGATCCGCTCCAGGTTCACGGCCAAGAAGGCGTTGGCATCCGCCAGTGAGCTCCGGGTCCGCGCGATGTCTTTCAATGCTGCGAAGGTCTTTGCAATTCCCATGAGCGCGTCCAAGGAAACGTCCTCCTCCGCCGAAGCCACCGCCACTTGGAAGGAAAGGTTGAAGTGATGCAATGCGCTATCCGGCAAGTGGCTCACCAAGGCCCAATTTCCCAAGGCATTGTGGGCCACAGCGATGGCGCGTAGGGCTTCGGAGATGGTGGCGAGTTCGAGGGAGCGGCACAAATGGAACAAGGCGCTGTCCAGTTCGCCGACATCGGTGAGGTAGGTGCCGAGGTTCCCGTGGATGTGATACAGCTTCGTTACCGGATAGCGCGCGGCCGGATCTTTCGGGAACCAGGTCAGTGCCTTATGCAGATAGTCGCGAGCAGCAGTTCCGTACCGGATGTTCTCCTGCAAAAGCCCTTGCAGGTTGTACACATTGGCCAACAGCAGACTGTCGTTCAAGCGCCCTGCGAGGTCCTCGCCGAGCGCCAGGTCCCGGATGGCCTAATTGTAGGCTCCTTGGTAGTAGAGCACTTCCGCCCGGAAGGCCAGTAGATAGTAGCGGGGTTCCAGGTCGCTTTCCGGATCCAGCTTCGTCAACGCATCACCGATCAGCGACAAGGCACTGTCCGCATCGAACGCGTTCATCTGCACGAGGACGTTTTGCATCCGAGCATCCAGTTCACCGTTGAATGGCGGCAACTGGCGGATCAAGCTTTCAGGCATGATCTGCCCGACCGCATGGAGCCGGATCAGGAGGGCCAATGCCGAAAGGAGGCGGAGCATGGCGGTGCGGATCAGCGCTTATCGATGTCCAGAATGATCGCCAAGGTGTTCTTCTCTGCAGGGCATTTCGCGCCGAACGTTTCGCCTTCCGTATAGCTCGGCGCATCGGCGGCAGTGAGCTCATTCCCCAGCACGGCGGCGAGTTTCGCATCGAGCCCTTGTCCTGGGTTCGCCTTCATCGCTGCGTTGATCTTCGGATAGTCCAGAGGCTGGTTGGCCACGAGGATAGCCATCTGATCGCTGCTGCCGATACTGTCCGCGGTAAGGCTCTGGTCCCGTGGAAAGATGCGCGTTCCGGTGATGCCGCAGTAAGGGGAATGCTTCGGCGTGTAGGGGAAGAGCACGTAGGTAGTGCCATCCGTTTCCAGGCCGAAGAGGTAGGTGTAGCACTCCGCGTTGTTGGTCACTTCGATCTTGAAGCGGTCGCCCTTCCGGATGGGTAAGGCGGTGCGGAAGACGCGCCCCGCTTCATGTCGCAGCGCGATGTGTTCGCCGGTGGCCACGCCCTTGCCATCCACCTGGACCAGGCCGAAGCGAATGTCGAACACCGAAGGCTTCACATCCACGCCTTGGCCCTGTGGATACACGGCATAGGCCTCCTTGGCGAAGAAATCAAAGTCGCTATACCTGATCCAGGCTAAGCCATTCTTGCCCCACTCGGGTCCCCAGCTGTTCATGATCTCGAAGGCACCACCCGCCTTGTAGTCATCGTAGCCGATCACGCACAGGGCATGTCCACCGAACCCCGCCATTCGGTAGTCGTTCTGCGTGGGCATCCAAACGTCGCGGCCTTCCATATCCTGCATGAAGCTGCCGCCCACCATCATCCCGATCACCACCGGTGAACCTTGCGCGAGTTGCTGCTTCATCGCCAGCATGTCCGTGCGCTGATCGTCGGCGCCCTTGCTCAACCGTTGGAAGCCTTTGATGCGATATTGCTGCGCCTGCGCCTTGTCCGTACTTCCGGGCACGCGCCCGCAGCTCTCATCGGTGTAGGCGAATTGGCTCAGTGGCAGCACACCGCCCGCCTGCATCGTCTGCATGGCGTTCATGATGTAGGCGCCTTGGCAATCGTTGCCGAGCTTGATCTGGTTGTAGAGGAAGCTGGGACTGAAGGCCGTGCTGTTCGGATCCGCCTTAGTGGCCTCGGCCTGCACGATGGTGCGCGCCCCATATGCGCTGGCCCACGCCACGCACGAGCCTTGTTGTCCTTGGTTCAAACGACGCGGTGCGAATTGCTCGAGGCTCACTTTCTCCGGAAGCGGGCTCTTCACGTTGTCCGCCAGCGGTTCATACACCTCGGCCTTGTCATAGAGCTTAGGATCGAAGTTCGCGCCCCGCACCGTCAGGGCGTTGCTCACCACGTTCGTGATGCCGCCGCCCCCCGTATCACCGGAGCAGCCGTTGCCAAAGAAATAGTAGAGGCCGAAGAGCACCACCACCACAATTAAAAGCTTGGGCCGCTTAAACAGGAAGCCGAGGAGCAAGGGCAGTAGGCTTCCCAAGAGTCCGCTACCCCCGCCGCCGCCTCGTCCACCGGAAGGTGGACCGGATCGCTGTTCGTCCTGCCCTTCGTCGGGCGTCATCCGTATGGGCATGGCGTCTGGTGTTGGTTGTGGGAAAAGTAATGGCAATTCCCTCTACTCCCTGTACGTCGTCGCCTCCTTTACCTTCCTCACCTCCTTCATTTCCCTCACTTGTCTTACCATCATCATCGCCATCAACTAGTTGGTAATGGAAGACACTTAAGTAATGGAGGTAAGGGAAGAGCACCTACTCCTGTACCTCCCTCACCTCTCTTACCTCCTTTACATCTCTGACCTCTCTTACCTCCGTTGCTGGAAAAGCAGTGGGGCCGCGCATCGATCGATGCGCAGCCCCGCTTCAGGTACGTAAAGTTGCTTGGACTATTGCTTCAGCAACCGCGCGATCGCCACCCCGTCCGACGTTACCATGCGCACGGTATAAGGACCATCGGAAAGACCACGTAGGTCCAGTTTGATATCTGCGCCCGCTGCAGGGCTCAGCGAGCGGACCAAGTGTCCCATCCCATCATATACCGTGAGGTCGATCGGGCCCACCGCGTTCGCCAGTTGCAAGGTGAAGCGGCCGTCCGATGGATTCGGTGCCACCGAGATGCCCGGCTTCTGCGCGATCTCACCCACATTGGATACCGCGCCGATCGCAAAGGAGAAGTGGATGCTGCGACCGAACTCAGCGGGGAAGGTCTTCAACAACTGATTTGTAAGGCTGCGGATGTAGAAGTAGCCGCTGCCCTGCGAGGGATCGGCCCAGTAGGAGAGGCCGTCGTTCGCGCTGTCCTCGAACTTCAGGGTGTAGCAGCCGGGGCCGGTCCATAGCGTATCGTGGTAGGTGGTATTCGCCGACAGGTTCGAGCGCGTGAAGACCGTGTTGCCGTAGACATCCTGCACCGTCAACGTGTTGTCCTGCGGCCGGTTGTTCGTCTTGTAGTTCAGCACCACATCGTCCGGATAGACCACTGGCAGCGAGAAGTGCGTGGTGTAATGGTCGTTGTCCGCGTATTCATCAGTGCCGCCGTTGGGCGAGCTCACGCTCACGTGGAAGGTGTGGTTGGAATCGCCCGTCCAGAAGGGTCCGCCGGAGATCGGCAGGCTCACATCCACCATCTGCATGTGCTTCAGGTCGCCGGTCCAGTTGTAGCTCTCATCCGTGCCGCCGCTCACGCCATAGGTGAAGGTGACGCTCGTGAGTTCGGTGCCGCCGGCATTGCGCAGCGTGACCACCGGATCGAAGCACATCGGGTTCTCGCGCGACTGGTAGCCGTCGTCCGAGGGACGCTTCACATCATAGATCTCCGCGTCGAGGGCGTGGCTCGGTGAGGCGAACTCAAAGAGGTCCATGCACATCACATAGTTGCCACCGGCCATGCCGGGATTGCTCGCGGGTACCGGTGTGATACCGTAGTCCAGATTCAGGCTGTTCCCGCTCACGTAGGGCGTTAGTTCGGTGGTGCGCTCCTTCACAATGTCGCCCGGGCACCAGCCTTCGCGGCTGTAGAGCCAGGTGCCACCCTGCGGATACACCGGATTCAATGCGCAATCATTGGTCTGCCAGATGTGCCAGGAATCGATCTGGCTGCCGTTGGACAGCAACGAGTGAGTGTTGTCCTTGAATTCGCAGCAGCCCTGCGCACCGCTGACGCTGCTTTGATCGCCGTGCCCGGTGATGCGGCTGCGCATCGCCCACTGGTGTGCTTGCGGCGAAAGTGCGACGGTGACAGCGCTCAGTTTCGCATCGCTACTCAGATCGCCGTAGCTGTAGCTCTGCTCAGGTCCCCAGGGCTCGATCACGTTCACCACTTTGCGCGGCGGCGTGCCTTCGATCATCACGAACTTCAGGTTCAGCAGCTCTTGCTCGTTGCCCGCGCTGATGTCCACGCTATCGTGCAACAGGTATTGGTAATCGGTGACGTCATACACCCAGGTGAAGCCGTTCGCACCAAGGCTCAGGTTGATCCCGTAAGGCGTGATGTAGCGGCCGATCTCGTGGTCCTTCACCACCTCGAAAGGCGGGGAGAAATAGTTCAGTTCATGGTTCACGGTATAGGGGCCGGTCACCGCTACAGTGCTGGCCACGGTGCCGTTCGGAGCATAGGTCGTTTCGTTGCCGCCTTCCCATCCGTAGAGCGTGTCCAAGGGCACCGCCGCGTTCCCTTGCACTTGGAAGGTTTCCAGCGCGACGCCTTGATGCACCACGTCATCAGTGATCAAGGTCGAATCCAAGACGCTTGTATAGGTAGCCTCCACCAGCGTGATGTCCGGGCGGATGGTTGTACTGGTGATGCCCTTGTTGATCGCCGTGGCCGGCGTCATGATGTGCTGGATATGGCCAAGCAGGTGGGCGGGCACTCCGTTGGAAGCGAGGTTCTGCGCGGTGAAGCTGGTGTCGGCATCATCGAAGGGCAGGCCGACGAGCAGGTCCGCATAGTTCGGATGTGTGGCGTCCACACGCTTGTTGGCCCAGGCCTGGAT
>JBEPUG010000153.1:0-8225 GCA_041691695.1 Flavobacteriales bacterium | reverse complement strand
CATGTAGCGCTCGCCTTCAACAGCACCAACTACAAGTTGCTGCTTATCGGCATCGGCATCATCATCCTCGGCTTCATCCTGATGAGCGGTGGCGGAAGCGGCGATCCCGAGGTGTTCGACGCCAAGGAGATCTTCAGCCCGCGACGCATCACCGTGGCCCCCATCGTCTGTCTCATCGGCTACATTTTCGTGATCTATGCGATCATGAAGAGGCCGACCGAGAAAGTGTGATCCAAGCGGTGGTCCTTCAACATCCGCATCAATTTGCAAAGAGGTCCGTATCAGGCCCCTAACATCAGCTGAATGACCATCCTTCAAACCATAATCATCGGCATCGTTGAGGGCCTCACCGAGTTCCTCCCGATCTCCAGCACCGGCCATATGGTGATCGCCCAAGCGGTCCTCGGCATCCAGCCTACAGAGTTTACCAAGACGTTCATGGTGAACATCCAGTTCGGCGCCATCCTTTCCGTGGTCGTACTGTACTGGAAGCGCTTTTTCCAGTCCATGACCTTTTACTGGAAGCTGCTGGTGGCATTCATCCCAGCAGCGATCCTCGGCCTGCTCTTCGGCAAATACATCGACATGCTGCTTGAGAATGTCGCCGTGGTGGCGGTGGCCTTACTGCTGGGCGGTATCGTGCTGCTCTTTGTGGACAACTGGTTCACCCCCTCCGGCGTGGAAACGGTGACGTATCCGCGTGCCTTCGGTATCGGCCTGTACCAATGCTTGGCGATGATCCCCGGTGTTTCCCGCTCTGCGGCCACCATCGTCGGCGGCATGTCCTTCGGACTCACGCGCAAGCATGCCGCGGAGTTCTCCTTCTTCCTCGCGGTGCCGACCATGGCCGCAGCCTCCGGATACAAGATGCTACAGGGCTGGAAGGCGGATCCCACCATTTTCAGTGGCGACAACATCGGTATCATGCTCCTTGGCAACGCCGTGGCATTCATCGTGGCCATGCTCGCCATACGCTCCTTCGTGGGCTTCCTCACCCGCCATGGCTTTCGCGCCTTCGGCTGGTACCGCATCGCTCTGGGCATCATCCTCTTGGTGCTGATCGCCTTGAAGGTGCCGCTGAGCATGGCATGATGGAACCGATCGATCCCGAGGCGGGTGCCATCCTGCTCGTGGACAAGCCGGTGACCTGGACCAGCTTCAACGTGGTGAGCAAGGTCCGCATGACCCTGCGAAAACTTTGCGGACACCGGGTGAAAGTGGGACACGCCGGCACTCTGGATCCCTTGGCCAGCGGCCTGCTCATCATCGGCACTGGCAAGTGCACCAAGGAACTGCAGCTGCTCACGGACGAAGACAAGGCCTACACCGCCACCCTGCGACTGGGCCAGACCACACCGAGCTATGACGCGGAAACCGATGTGGACCAGGAGCGCCGGTGGGACCACGTGAATGAGACCGCTATCCGCCAAGTGCTGAAGGACTTCACCGGACCTATTCAGCAGTTCCCGCCCGATTACTCCGCCAAACGCTACAAGGGCGAGCGGGCCTACTTCCTCGCACGCAAAGGCGAAACCGTGGATCTACCCGCCGTGCCTGTCACCATACACTCCTTGGAGCTAGTGTCTTGGCAAGACACCGATGTCACGGTGGATGTCCGCTGCAGCAAAGGCACCTATATCCGATCGCTTGCGCAGGACATCGGGCAGACGTTGGGCTGCGGCGCTCACTTGGTCGGTCTGCGGCGCACGGCCAGCGGCTCGTTTCATGTGAATGACGCCCGCACTCCGGAGGAATGGTCGCAGTGGTTCGACCGTTGGATAGCCGAGCGACGGGCTAGCAAGGAAGAGTGATCCGCCAAGGTGAGTCGGTCTTTCCTCTGCCGTTAGGCAGATCCTGTAAATCCTGTGATCCTATCAAGCTGATCCCGTCATTCCAAAAGTCCTGACCCAAACCGCTCATAGCCAAGAGGTCATGTGCTGATCCGCCCCGGCGGCCTGCGATCGCACTATCTTCGCGGCCCCAAATCAGAACCGGGCCTGTAAGCCCTACCCCTTCCATGAAGCTGACCTCATTCAAGTTCGACGTACCCAAGGAACTCATAGCCCTCTACCCCACCAAGGACCGCGACGGCGCTAAACTGATGGTGCTGGACCGCAAGACGGGCAAGATCGAGCACAAGAAATTCAAGAACATCCTCGACTACTTCGATGAGGGTGACACCTTCGTGGTGAACGACACCAAGGTCTTCCCGGCCCGCATGTGGGGCAACAAGGAGAAGACCGGCGCCAAGATCGAGGTCTTCCTGCTGCGCGAACTCAACCGCGACAGCCTGCTGTGGGACGTGGTGGTGGATCCCGCCCGCAAGATCCGCATCGGTAACAAACTCTACTTCGGCAAGGACGACGAGCTTGTCGCCGAAGTGATCGACAACACCACCAGCCGCGGACGCACCCTGCGTTTCCTCTTCGACGGCAGCTACGAGGAGTTCAAGCAGACCATCACCGAGATGGGCGAGACCCCACTGCCGCACTACATCAAGCGCGATCTCGAGCCCAGCGACGCCGAGCGTTACCAGACCATTTACGCCCAGCACGAAGGTGCCGTGGCCGCTCCCACCGCCGGCCTGCACTTCAGCCGCGAGGTGATGAAGCGCGCCGAGCTCAAGGGCATCAACTTCGCCAAGCTCACGCTGCATGTGGGCCTCGGCACGTTCCGTCCAGTGGAAGTGGAGGACCTCACCAAGCACAAGATGGACAGCGAGCAGGTGATCATCACCCAGGAGGCTTGCGACATCGTGAACGCCAGCAAGGACGCCAAGAAGCACGTGTGCTGCGTGGGCACCACCACCATGCGCGCCGTGGAAAGCAGCGTCAGCACGGATGACCACATCAAGCCGCTCAACGGCTGGACCAACAAGTTCATCTTCCCGCCATACGACTTCACTGTCGCCGACCGGATGATCACCAACTTCCACATGCCCGAGAGCACGCTCTTGATGATGGTGGCAGCCTTCGGTGGCTACGACCACGTGTGGAACGCCTACAAGGTGGCCATCAAGGAGAAGTACCGCTTCTTCAGTTACGGGGACGCGATGCTCATCATCTGAGGAAGAAAACCACAGAGACACAGAGGCACCCCGGCTTTCGCCGGGGCAGGCTCCGAAACGGAGGGCCGCAGGGGAATTCCTTGCGGCCCTTTCTCATTCCGCTCCGAACACTTGCGCCTTTGCGGTTACTTTTCCTCCCGATGGAACGTTCCGCGATCATCGTTGCCGGAGGTATTGGCAAGCGCATGGCCTCCCCCGTGCCGAAGCAATTCCTGTTGCTCCGCGGCAAGCCGGTACTCTGCCACAGCATCGCCGCCTTTCACCGCTTCGACCCGGCCATGCAGCTTATCGTGGTACTGCCGAAGGAACAGATCACCATCTGGCGGGCGCTCTGCATCGGACATCACTTTTCCATTGAGCACACCGTGGTCACCGGTGGTGCCGAGCGCTTCCATTCCGTGCAGGAAGGATTGAAGGAAGTGAAGCACGATGGCCTGGTCGCAGTGCATGATGGCGTCCGGCCCTTGGTTTCTGTGGAACTGATCACGCGCTGCTTCACTGCTGCTTCAGCACATGGCGCTGCGATCCCCGTGGTGCCGGTCGGCTCTTCGATGCGACAGGTGAGCGGTGATTCCTCTCTCGCGCTTGACCGCGCGTCTCTGCGCATCGTGCAAACACCACAGTGCTTCTCCGTGCCATTACTGCGGAAAGCTTTCGAGTTGCCCTACGACCCGGCCTTCACCGATGAGGCCACACTTACGGAACGCAGTGGCGCTCCTGTGCATCTCGTGGAAGGCGAGGAGCGTAACATCAAGGTGACCACGCCAATGGACCTACGGATGGCGGAAGCCCTGTTGGAAGCGGAAAGTCGATAGCGCCGGTCACTCCTCTACATTGTGCGGGCATTGCGGGTCGATCGGCCGGAATTCCGCCATGCACCCCACCCAAAATGAGCGATCAAGCAACTTCCTCTGCGATCGATCATCCGCACAAGCCGGCCCATCCGTTCCTCTTCACCATCCTGATATTGCCCATGGGCGTATCGAGCGGATACGTGACGGTGACACTCGGCTATCTGCTATCGCAAGCCGGGGTCTCGGTGGAGAAGATCGCCGCGTTGGTAGCGGCATCCTTGCTTCCCCACATCTTCAAATTCCTCTGGGCGCCGCTGGTGGATTCCACCCTCACCTACAAGCGTTGGTACAAGCTCGCGAACATGGTCAGTTTCCTCGGCATCGTGGCCATCGCGATCGTGCCATTCACGGAAGCCAACATCCCGCACCTTACCGTGCTCGTCTTCCTGTGGAGCCTTGCCATCACCTTCCTCTGCATGGCCACGGAAGGCATGATGGCCTATGACGTGCCGGAGGACCAGAAAGGCCGGACCGGAGGATTTATGCAGGCCGGCAATCTCGGCGGCGCAGGCATTGGAGGTGGCATCGGCTTGATCCTCGCTCAGCATCTGCCAGCGGTCTGGATGTCAACGGTGATCATCGGCGTGCTCTGCCTCGCCTGCACCCTTGCCCTGGCCTTCTTCAGGAACCACAAGACCACGGTGAAGGAAGAGGACATGCGCCAGACCTACATGAACATCGGCAAGGATGTGTGGAGCACCATCAGGACCAAGAGCGGCATCCTCGGGCTGTTGCTTTGCTTCCTGACCCTTGGCACCGGTTCCGCCGGGAATCTGTGGTCTTCCATCGCGGGCAACTGGCATGTGAGTGCGGATATTATAGCCTTGGTAACAGGCGTTGCCGGCGGTCTCTTGGCCGCGGTCGGCTGCGTGATCGGAGGCTGGATCTGCGACCGGATGAATAGCCGGAACGCCTACCTCCTGTTCGGCTTGGCGGGCGCGGCCTGTGCGGTCGCCATGGGCTATGCGCCGCGGACAGAATGGATGTTCGTCTGCTTCACCTCGCTCTATGCGATCACGACCGGTTTGAGTTACGCGGGCTTTACCGCGTTCACGCTGGCGGTGATCGGCAAGGGCGCCGCGGCCACCAAGTACAACATCTTCGCAGCCCTCTCCAATTCCCCGATCTACCTGATGACCTACGTTGTCGGAGTGGCCTACACGCGTTTTGGTGCACAGGGCATGCTGAATACGGAAGCGGCCTTTGCGGTCGGGGCGGTGCTGCTGTTCCTGCTGGTACAGAAGCTCATGTATCGCAAGGGCGTTGCGCCTTCGGAAACGGTTGTGCCGGAGACAGCCCATTGACTTGGCTGGTCAGACAAAAACCATCTGCTATGCCCGCAAATTTAAGATTCAATCTTAAATTTGCGGGCATAGTGATACACGATGATCCAACGGCAGCTCTTCGCTTTAGCCAAGGAACGCCTCCGGAAACGCCCGGCAGTGGCCATTCTCGGCGCGAGGCAAGTGGGGAAAACCACCTTGGCTCACCAGTTGGCCGATGACCTGGGTGCGGACACCCTTTGGCTGGACCTCGAAACGCCGCAGAGCAGGGCGTTGCTCCAACACCCTCACGATTTCCTGCCTAGGCACGCGGACAAGCTGGTGGTGATCGATGAAGTGCAGCGCATGCCTGAGGTGTTCCAAGCATTGCGCGTCCTCATTGACAAGGACCGGCGACCGGGACGTTTCCTGTTGTTGGGTTCGTCGTCACCGGCGATCGTGCGTCAGGCGGCGGAATCCCTTGCGGGCCGCATCTCCTACTTGGACCTGTTCCCTTTCTCGCTGAATGAGGTGGGTGTTGAAGAGCAACAGCGCCTATGGCTTCGCGGAGGTTTTCCCGAGTCCTTTCTCGCGTCCGACGACGCGGACGCGTTCCTGTTCCTGGATGACCTGCTGCGGTCCTTCATTGAACGGGACCTTGTGGAATTGGGATTAGGCGCGGCACGGGAAAATACCTTCAACCTGTTGCGCATGGTGGCCTCCGTGCATGGCCAGTCGTTGAACCTGAGCATGCTCGCCAGATCCATCGGTATGTCCGTGCCCACGGTGAAGATCTACTTGGAGTTCTTCGTGCAGGCCTATATGGCCTTCAAGTTGCCGAGCTACCATTTGAACACCCGTAAGCGATTGACGAAAACGCCGAAGATCTACATCACCGACAGTGGTGTGCTGCATGCACTCAGCGGGATCCGAGACGGTGACCGTCTTCTAGGGCAAGCCATCAGGGGCCATTCGTGGGAAGGCTTCGTGGTGCAGCAGGTGCGGGCATGGCTTGAGCGCCGCGCGGAACTGCACTATTTCCGGACCGCGGACGGAGCGGAAGTGGACCTCGTGATCACCCAAGGCAACCGCCCTATCGCAGCGATCGAGATCAAAAGCACAGATCACCCTGTCCTTTCCAAGGGGAACCACATCGCCTTCGACACCGTGAGCGCACCTCTGCAATTAGTGGTCACGCCTTCCGCGCTGGACCATGCCATGGGCGAAAGGATCCAGGTCTGTTCGCTCGCCACATTGTGGGGGCATTTGGGGGAAACATTGGGCTGACCGGGGCGCATTGGTTGCCGGGCGTAGCTGTGCAGGATCAGGGCTAATGCGCCAGCCTGCGGTAGGCAGGTCTTGATCCCTTTCCTAGTGCTGGATCTTGCACCGCAACGACGCCAATGTTTCATCGCGATCTTCTCGAGGGGCCGCCAAGGTCCGATACATATCGGATCCGCCACGACGGTTATGCCCACCCCACTTACGGGATCACGTAGTTCAAATTCGTTGCGACCCCGTTGCGTTCGTGGCATCATTGCGGTGGAAGAATACACTTCCTATGGTTGGCGCTGGCAATAAGAGGCGATAGCCCTGTGGGCAACATGAACAACCAAGTGCAATACCCGACCTTTGCAGCATGAATACCAAGCTGATCGACCTCCGCGAACTTTCCAAGGAGGATGTGACCGCCCTTGTGACGGAGTTGGGCGATAAGCCCTACCGCGCCAAGCAGGTGTGGGAATGGCTGTGGAAAACGCACGCGCCGTCCATCGAGGGGATGAGCAACATTTCCAAGGACCTCCGGGCGAAGCTGGCCGAGCGCGCAGTACTGCGTCCACTCACGATCGCGGAGCAGCAGAAGAGCACCGATGGCACCATCAAGTGCGCCTTCCGCACATGGGATGGACACATTGTCGAGGGCGTGATGATCCCTACCGAGAAGCGGATCACCGCTTGCGTCAGCTCGCAGATCGGCTGCAGTTTGGATTGCACCTTCTGCGCGACCGGAAAGTTGAAACGCGTGCGCAACCTCAGCGCGGGCGAGATCGTGGACCAGGTGTGGGAGATCGCTGCCTTGGCGCAGGAACATTTCAAGCGGCCGCTCACCAACATCGTCTACATGGGCATGGGCGAACCCCTGCTGAATTATGCCAACACCATGCGCAGCGCCGAGCGCATCAACGCCGAGGACGGACTGGGCATGAGTTACCGCCGCATCACAGTGAGCACCGCCGGAATCGCGAAGCAGATCCGCCAGCTCGGTGACGACGGCGCGAAATTCAACCTCGCGCTTTCGCTCCACGCCGCCACCGATGAGAAGCGCAGCAGCATGATGCCCATCAACGACACCAACTCGCTGTCCGAGCTGATGGAGGCCCTGCGCCACTACACGCGCCTCACCCGCAAGGATGTCACCTTCGAGTACATCCTCTTCCGCGACCTCAACGACTCCATGGAGGACGCGCGCGACCTAGTGCGGCTCTGCAGCCGGGTGGATGCCAAGGTGAACCTGATCGAGTACAATCCCACGGATGACGGGCGTTTCCAGCGCACGCCGATCGAGCAGGCCTTGAAATTCCAGAACTATCTGGAGAGCAAAGGCATCACGGCGCGGATCCGTCGCAGCCGTGGCCGCGACATCGACGCGGCCTGTGGACAGTTGGCCAACAAGAACGAGCCTGCGGTGAAGGACGGCGAACGCATCATGAAAGGCTGAGCCCTGCGGCCCATCTTTGCACGTCATGATCGCCCAACCACCGGAACGTCCAGCGGTGCTTTCACTGGCGGATATCCGCAGGCCCGTCGACGCGGAGATGAAGATCTTCGAGTCGCGCTTCCGGGATGCCATGCGCAGCAAAGTGGCGCTACTGGACCGCGTGATGCACTACATCGTGCAGCGCAAGGGCAAGCAGATGCGGCCGCTGTTCACGCTGCTCAGCGCCCGCCAGTTCGGGCCGGTGAACGAGGCCGGTTACACCGCCGCTTCCTTGATCGAGCTGCTGCACACCGCAACATTGGTGCATGACGATGTGGTGGACG
>JBEPUG010000152.1:0-8265 GCA_041691695.1 Flavobacteriales bacterium | reverse complement strand
GCCACTACCGCAGTCAGCGCGCACGTATAGGGAATAGTGTGTGTTTGCGCTCAAAGTGGAAGCCACATCGCTCGTGATCCCGGCGGCGGTCGTGCCGCTCGTAGTGAGTCCATTCGAGCCGGTGCCTGGACCATTGGCCGTGCGTACCTCCCACTGATAGCCGTTCGCAGGGGTGGAAACACTGGCCGTCCATGCCAGGTCTGCTGAAGAAATGGTCAAATTGGAAATGACCGGGTTGGTGGGCTGCACGCAAGTGGGAGGAGTGGTGAAGGCCACACCAGCGGACCAGTCACTGAAGCTCCCATCCCCGCAATCAGCGCGTACCCAAGCTGTGTAGGATGTATTGCTGTTCAACCCGGTGATGGTCGTAATGGACCCATCCCCTTCGGCCACTTCGTTGGTGCCGTCAGGCACATCGCCCGTGGTAACAGCCCAGCTATAGCCGGCGCTGCCGTTGTCTGTCCAACTGATCGTGCCGCCGATAGGAGTGATCCCGGTAACTGCCAGATCGGACGGTGCCAAGCAGTCGACACCGGTGAGGACAATATTGTCCAAGGCCCACCAATAGGCCCAGTCGCCGTCGTACTGAAAACGGATCTGCGCGGCTGTGTATCCATTCGCTGCAGCTGTAATGCTGAAGCTTTCCGACACGGCGGGGTTGGGATAGCCCACACTCGATGAGGGTAGGGTATAGACCGTGTTCCACGTTGTCCCGTCCCAAACGGCGACAGTGGCGACTGAACTACAGCAGAATTGGTAGGATTGGTCAAAGGTCAAGATGAAGTTGTTCGACGCGGAGGCATCAAAAACGGGAGAGAGCAATTCGCCTGTAGCTTCACCTGGACCGTTTCCGCAATTGTCGCTATCGAATATGGCGAAGTCGGTGTCGAAGTTCGCGCCGGTGATGCTGCGCGGGTGCGGGTTGTTATAGACCCAGCCACATGTGCCCAAGCTTTGTGTAATGGTAAAGCCTGCAGTGCTTGCTCCTCCAGTGAAGGTCTCGTTGAAAACCTCTTGGGCCTTTGTTGTGGTGCCCAAGGCCAAGGTGCCCGCCAACAGCAGGGCGGTCCGCCAAGGGGCCCAGCTTTTAGCATTGGCGTTGACCAGCGTAGTGTGTTGTTTCATCAAGCTTGGGTGTTGAACGTATTGATGGGTAGGGTTGGAGATCCCTTTTCGGCGCTGTCCGGGTAATGAATGAGTATCTGCCAATTCGGGTCCGCAATGTAGGCGATCATAGAACCGTCAACAAGGGAGTGTTGATGACCGGTCATCTCGCGGTAACGGACAGGACACGATCGATCGTGTAAAAGTGCGAGCGGTCAAGGATGGAGGGTCTCACATGGCGCACCACATTTGACCAACCCGTTCATTGATCGCATGAAGAAAAAAGACCGGAAGATCTTCGTACTGGACACTTCAGTGATCCTCTACGACCACTCGGCCATCGCAAGCTTTGAGGAGCACGACGTGGCCATACCCATCCAAGTGCTGGAAGAACTAGATACCTTCAAAAAAGGAAATGACAGCAAAAATTTCGAAGCGCGGGAATTCATCCGCCGGCTCGATGGCATATCACAGAACGACCTGCTCACCGATTGGGTGCCATTGAACGGCCCGACGAAAGGGAATTTCAAAGTGGTGGCCAAGCACGACCTCAATGGCGTGGATGCAACAAAGGTTTTCCAAGATGGCAAGAACGACCATCAGATCATCAATGCGGCACTTACCCTGCAACGGCAGAACAAGGACCGTAAGGTGGTGCTGGTAAGTAAGGACATCGCCTTGCGCCTCAAAGCAAAAAGCCTCAACATCATCGCGGAGGATTACCTCACGGGCAAGGTGCGCGACCTAGGGCGTGACCTCTTCACCGGGCTGACCACGGACGAGGAAATGGATGAGGCCGTGATCGATGACCTCTTCATGCACGGTTCGGCATCCATCGAAAAGATCGGTGAGGAAGAGCCAAAGGGAAACCACTTCTACATTCTGCGGAACAAGAAGAAGAGCGTGCTTGCCAAATACGATCCGCGCGAGCGTATGGTGACGCGTGTGGAAAAGCAGACTGTTTTTGGGATCTCGCCCAAGAACGCCGAGCAGACCTTGGCAATGAGCGCGCTATTGGACCCGGAGATCAAGTTGGTCACCATGCAAGGAGCTGCCGGCACAGGAAAGACCTTGCTGGCCTTGGCGTGCGCGTTGGAGCAACGCCGTGACTATCGGCAGATCTATGTGACGCGACCGGTCGTGCCGCTGAGCAACAAGGACATCGGCTACCTGCCTGGGGATATACAGAGCAAGATGGATCCCTATATGCAACCCATATGGGACAATCTGAAGCTCATCCGTAGCAATTTCGAGAAGAACGACGCCACCCTGAAGCGCATCGATGAGATGATCCAGAACGAGAAGATCGCCATTGCGCCTTTGGCCTACATCCGGGGAAGAAGCCTTAGCAACATCTTCTTCATCGTGGACGAGGCGCAGAATCTTACTCCCTTGGAAGTGAAGACCGTGATCAGCAGGGCCGGCGAAGGCACCAAGATCGTCTTCACTGGTGATGTCCATCAGATCGACACGCCCTATCTCGACACGGAAAGCAATGGTCTCAGCTACCTCATCGACAAGGCCAAGGGAGATCCGCTCTTCGCACACATCACTTTGGAAAAAGGGGAACGCAGCGCATTGGCCAACCTCGCGAACGAACGGCTGTGACCACCGCGATCCTGAAAAGGGAAGGGGCCGTCTCGGTGCGAGGCGGCCCCTTCTCTACTTAAGAAGTTTGCGTTGATACCATTCAACGAACTACCAAGCGCTCTATGCGCTGACCATTGGCGTCCTTGAGTTGAACGAGGTAGACGCCGCTTGTGATGCCCATCTTGGAGAGATCGAATTCAAGCTGCTGCTCTCCGACCCCCACGGTCTGCTGGTAAATGGTCCTTCCCGTCATATCGAGGAAACTGAGCGTGCCAACGGTGGAGGCTGCAAGATTCAATGCGATTGTGAGATGGTCCGTGGCCGGGTTGGGCATCAATGTCATACCGCCGCTTTGGGCTTGCTCATGAATGCCGACCGCGCCCAGGATGTTCACGTCATCCAAGAAAATGTCATTGGAGAAGAGGCCGGAGGTGTATTCAAACTTCAGGCGGACATGATTCGTCTTCAACACGCTAGGAAGGTTGACGGTGATCTGGCGCCAATCCAAAGCAGAGGGGATATAGCCGGCTGATGCCACACCGGCAGTGACCAAGGCGGGCCCGCTTAATGTCTCGCGTAGCAGCCAGTCCTTGCCGCAATCCGTGGAGGAGAAGATCTCGAGTGATTCAGTGATGTCCGCTGAAGTGGACGTGCGGGCGGCGTAAGCATACCAGAAGCTCAGCTGGATGTTCGACACCTGGCTGAGATCCATGGAAGGTGTCAGCAGCAGGTCTTTATCCATAAAGTTATCGGGGGGGAAACCGTCCTGCACCAAGGTATAGGTGTTGGATGCATTGAGTTTGGCACATCCCGGCGCATCGTGTCCCACTTGGCTGTTCCATCCCCAATAGGAACCGTTGTTCTCGTAATTGACATTGGGCCAGGTCTGGAAGGCACTCAGATTATCGAAAGACTCATTCAACAGTCCATCGACCTCTGACCAGCCCGCCCCGATCTGGATCGCATGCTCCTTCGTGATCGAGTTGGATCCATAAGCGTTTCCGCAGGTCAGCGTGATGGTGTGGGCTCCAGGATCCGCAAAGGTGACGGTCGGGTTCTGCTCAGTCGAGCTGGCCGGTGTGCCGCCATCGAAGCTCCACGCCCAGGATGTAGGCACAGCCCGGGTGGAGTTATCCTTGAATTGGACCGGCGTATTGGTGCAAACGAATGGCATTACCGTATAAAAATCAGCTTGTGGACCACAGGTCTGCTCATTGCCTACCGTTCCGGTGAAGCTGTGGTTGGCATCCTGCCAAAGGTTGCTACGACCACTTACGTTGCTTTCCAAGGTCGCGCGCATCCGCTCGCGCTGTCCTTTAGTGAACATGACACTACAGTACGAGTAGTCCATGTAATTCTGAAAGTTCTCTGCAGAGTCCGGATCGCAAACGTGAGAATCCGCGGGGTTGGGGCAATAGGACCATCCCTTGGTTACGGGGGTGTCGTCAACGCCGTCATCGCCACAGACCTCACCGATGGTTCCATTCCCCCAAGGGTGCTCCAGATTTAGAACATGTCCTATTTCATGGGTCAGGGCTCGGGAGGTGTTTGGTGATCCTGTATTAATAGTGCCGATATAGTCATTCAAGATTATCACTCCATCACGCAGAGCTCCATAGCTATCCTGAACATCCGGAGGAAAAAAGGCATAGCCTGCCGGTTGGAAATTGCCTAACGCAGCGAGGGACCTAACTACCCAGACATTGAGATAGCGGTCGCGGAACCACGAGTCAAGCTTGGAAAAATCACCACCGTTGCTGGAGCGAAGGGTGGTGATACGGTCGATACCATTCGTGCAGTTGCCAAAGGGGTCCTTGGTAGCCAGCTGAAATTGGACGTGGATGTCAGCAGCCCGTGTGTTGAAACCGCAGCATATCTCAGCGGTGTCAGCATTGTCCTTGGCATAATCCCGATTCAGGATGTTCATCTCATCGAAGATCTGGGCATCGGTGATGTTATGTTGATCGGCTCCTGCGGTTGGGCTATTCTCCTGAAAGGATGGGTCGTACAGGATGTGGAACACCACGGGGATGACATAGGTAATGGTGTCCGTGTCTGCCCGCTGTCCGGCTTTGGCTTGCAGATATGCCTGAAGCCCATGCTCGTATTCCGCCTCCTGTCGCAGCAGGTCAGGGTTTTGGGCGATCAGCCGCTGGCGCATCTCATCGGTGGCACACGACCCTTGGGTCTGCGCCTGCGCGAGCGAGGAGAATGATCCGAGGGCGATCGTTACCAAGGGCAGGAAAACGGAACGAAGCTTCATGGGAGTGCAAGTTGAAAGGAGGCGAATGTAGTGTTCCAACACTCATAGCGGCAGCTCCATCAAGGAACGGTGCTCTCGATCTTAAGAACGGCAAGGGCCGCTCTTAAGAGAAGCGGCCCTTGTCGACGAGGGAGAAAGGTGATCAACGCACCACGAGGCGTTCTACGCGACGGCCATTCGGCTGCTGAAGTTCCACCAAGTAGACTCCACTGGTGATACCCATTTTGGCGAGGTTGAATTCCAGTTGCTGCTCACCCGCATTCACTGCTTGCGTGTATACCGCCCTGCCGGTCATGTCCAGGAAACTGAGTGTGCCGCTGGTGGTTCCGGTGAAGCCAAGGTCCACGGTGAGCTTGTCCGCTGCCGGGTTCGGCATCAAGGTTAGGCTACCGCCTTGGGAGAGTTCATCAATGCCCACTACCCCGTCAATGTTCACGTCATCTATAAAGATGTCGTTGGAAAAGAGTCCTGAATTGTACTCGAACTTCAACCGGACATCGTTGGTCTTCAATACGGATGGAAGGTCAACTGAGACCTGGCGCCAATCCGAGCTGGTGGGCGTATAGCCTGCCGAGGCGATGCCGGCGGTCACCAGTGCGGGTCCACTCAAGGTCTTGCGAAGCAACCAGTCCTTTCCGCAATCGGTGGAAGAATAGATCTTCAGGGATTCCGTAATATCCGTAGAGGTAGAGGTTCGTGAGGCATAGGCATACCAGAAGTTGAACTGGATGGTCGACACATTGCTAAGGTCGAGGCTGGGGGTCAGCAGGATGTCGCGGTCCGAGAAATTGTTCGGGGGAAAGCCATCCTGTACAAGGTAATAGGTCTCGGAGGCATTGAGTTTGGCGCAACCTGGAGCATTGTGCCCCACCGATCCGTCCCATCCCCAGTACGTGGCGTTGCTCTCATAGTTGAGACTGGGCCAGGTCTGGAATGCATTCAAATTGTTGAAAGGCTCATTGAGCAAGCCGTCAACTTCGGAATATCCAGCACCTATCTGCACCTCATGGTCCTTAGTGACGCTGCTTGTGCCGTAAGCATTCATGCAGGTGAGCGTTATGTTGTGTGCACCCGGGGCCGCGAAAGTGACCGTGGGGTTCTCCTCCGTTGAAGTGGCAGGCGTTCCACCGTCGAAACTCCAGGCCCATGATGTGGGCGTGGCGCGCTTGGAATTGTCCTTGAATTGGACCGGGGTGCCAGTGCAGACGAAGGGTGTCATCGTGTAGAAATCGGCTTCCGGACCGCAGGTCTGCTCATAACCGTCGGTGCCTGTGAAGCTATGATTCTGGTCCTGCCAGAGATTACTACGTCCGCTGATATTGGCATTCAAGATGGCACGCATGCGGTCACCCTGTCCGGCGGTGAACATCAGGTTGCAGTCCGAATATTCCATGTAGTTCTGCACGTTTTCGATATTGCCATAGGTCCCTTGGATGGTCAATGAATCCACAGAGAAGGAACCGCTGACATCCTCTGCATTCCAGCCGTAGATGCGGAATGTGATCGGTGTGGCCTGATGATAATACGCAAGGTTGTTAGGCGGCGCGGGCAAGGTGATGGTGCATCCCGATGCGGTCACGGCCGTATCCATTGTGAAGAAGAAGGTATTGGAGCTCTGCACGGTGAGGGAATTGCCTACGGGTACCACGGATGCGGCCAAGTTGGTACCATAATTATCGACGCTGGAACGGACCGAGAATGTCCTGGGGCCTGTGGCGGTGCGGCCTGCGATGAACGTCATGCCGGTCAAGTTCATGGCCCGGGCAAAATCGGGACTCACGGAAAACTGATAATACTTAGTGGAGCTTAAAGCGCCGGTCAGCTGTGCATATGCGGTATCTCCATCGGTAGCGCCAGTACCCCATTGGGAGAAGGAGAATGCCCCGCTCGCCGTAGGGTTTGTCGATACGCCGGTGGCCGCGAAACTGCTCAGTGTAAGGCCAGGAAGAGTGTCTTGGAACATGATCGAAGGGGCCGGCGTGGGGTCGGTGGTGCCGGATGTGGTGGTGACAGAGCCGAAATCGTATGTGGCATTCAATACTGTACTGCTGCACGTGAAGTCATACTTATCGCAACCGCCGAAGTGGCCCTTTGTGATCGGGGTATCGTCAACACCATCATCGCCGCAAGCAACTCCGGGAGAGTTGGTATTGCCCCACGTGTGTTGCAAATTGAGGAAGTGCCCTAACTCATGCGTGAGTGTGGTCCCGGTCCCGATCTGGTCCCAGAGCATGATCACCCCATCGATCAAGGCACCATAGCTGTCCTGCACATCGGGAGGCAACTGCGAATAACCGAGCAATTCGCCACCGGGAATGTCTTGTACCAGACCGTGTACAACCCATATGTTCGCATAGCGATCACGGAACCAAGGGTCCAGTTTCGAATAATTCTGCGCATTGGAGGAGCGAAGGGTGGTGATACGGTCGATGCCGTTGGTGCAATTGCCGAATGGATCCTTGGTGGCCAGTTGGAATCGTACATGGATGTCCGCGGCGATCGGCTTGAAGGCGTTCACGATCTGCGTCGTGTCCGCATTCATCTTCGAATAGTTGATGTTCAGGTTGTTCACCTCGAGCATCACCTGAGCATCGCTGATGTTGTGGTCATCATTGCCAACAGTGGGGTCGTAAAGGACATGGAACACAATGGGGATCACATAGGTGGTGGTGTCGCCCGCATCACGCTGGCCGCCCAGTGCCTTGAGATAGGCTTGAAGTCCGTGCTCCGCGTCGGCTTCTTGGCGCAACAGGTCCGGGTTGCGCTCGATCATTTTCTGGCGCATCTCATCAGTGCCGCAATGGGGTTGTCCCTGTGCCTTGGCCATGCTGGGCAGAGCCAAAAGGACAAGCGTAGCGGCGATGATCGAGAGGGAGGAACGAGCACTCATGTAAAGGGCGAATTTGGTCCGGCAAGTTAGCACCAAGTTCCATAAAAGTGTTTCGTACAGCCAGCGTGAACGGGTCATGGCCGTGCAATAGATCCAACCCCGGCCAAAAGACTGTCGCTTAGAGAGAGCCGCGTCACACATGGCGTTTCCCGCATATCCTAAGGGTCCCCAACTCGAGTCGTCATCCGATGTAGTTGGTTGGACGTGTATACCTGCGATGAAGATCGGTCGATGTACTCGGATCCATGATGGACATCCGAGCGGATGGAACAGCCGGTGCCGAACCTTACTTTTGCGGCCCGTTAGCCGAAAGCACGGTGACAATTCCGAGGAAAGCATGGGTTTGAAGTGTGGTATCCTAGGTCTGCCGAATGTGGGCAAAAGCACCTTGTTCAATTGTGTCAGCAGTGCGAAGGCC